>NZ_CAJCKD010000008.1:0-109715 GCF_903970855.1 Curtobacterium sp. ME12 | reverse complement strand
GGATGCGCGTCGTGCTGTTAGCTGTAGAGTAATTGTTGAAAGGCAACCGCGCCACAGAATGTCTCCACAGGCGAGGACACTCTTGCCCTACCCGACGCTCTGCGGATCGGCCCCCGGGACCAGCCGTGACCACCGCCTGGTCCGGAGGGCGCCGGTCCCGCGACCGGCGCCCCCGACCCCGCGGCGTCTGGTTCGCCGGCGGCATCGGGGTCTTCCTCGTCCTCGCCGTCGCGGTCGGCGGTTTCCTGCCGCTGGTCGGGTTCCTCGGCGGGGTCACCGCCACCACCGCCGGCCTCGTGCCGTTCCCGTTCGTCCGGGTCACCCTGATCGCACTGCTCGGTGCGGTCGTGGTGCTCGCCCTGCTCCTGCTCGCCCTGACCCGCCGGCACACCGCCACCGCGACGGCCGCCGTCGTGCTCGCCGTCCTGGTGAGCGTGGCGGTCACCCTGGTCCCCGTCGTCCTGGTCGCCGTCGGCTCCGCCGACCGCGCGGGCGACGTCTGGCCGATCGTCACCGAGCTCTGGACCCGCTTCACCGGCTGACGTCGTGCACACGGTCCCGGCCTGGAGGCCCGCCCCGCCCGACCAGGTCGGCCCACGCGGGTGGTCCCGGAGTCCACTGCCCGTCCGCTAGCCTCGCGACGTGAAGCGTCTCTCCCCCGGCCAGCGCTGGGTCATCGGTCTCGGCGCGTTCGCGCTCGTCTGTCTCGTCGTCGGCGTCATCGGGCTGGTGGTCGGGGTCACGAACCGGTACGGGTGCCTCTCCGACTCCGAGGTCTGGCCGCAGTCCCGCTGCCTCGGCGACGACTCCGGGATCCTCTGGGGCAGCGCCCTCGGCGTCATCGGGCTGCTGCACCTCGGCCTGACCGGCCTGGCCGGGGCACTCGTCTGGACCTCGACCCCGGCGATCGCTCCGCGTCCCGTCAAGCGTCCGACGCCGCGCGCCGGCGAGACGCACCGGGTCTTCTCCTACGGCACGCTCCAGCAGCCGCTCGTGCAGGAGTCGCTGTTCGGCGACCACGTCCCGACCACCCCGGATTCCCTGCCCGGTTGGCGGCTCGACTGGGTGGCGATCACCGACCCGGACGTCATCCGGACGAGCGGCTCCGACCTGCACCCGATCCTGCGCCGCGGCTCTGCCGGCGACGTCGTCGAGGGTGTGGCCCTGACGCTCGGGTACGAGTGGCAGCTCCGCGCGGTCGACGGCTACGAGGTCGCCGACTACCAGCGCATCCGGGTCACGCTGGCCTCGGGCTCGACGGCCTGGGTCTACGTGGCGGCCGACGAGGCCTGAGCCGCTGCCGCCGCCAGTCGCTCGAGCCCCTCGTCGATCGACACCGACGGGGTCCACCCGAGGTCCTGCCGGGTCCGCCGCTGGTCGAACCAGTGCGCCGTCGACAGCTGTTCGGCCAGGAACCGGGTCATCGGCGGCTCGTCCTCGCCCGGTCGGACCCTCCAGACGGCCTCGACCACGGAGCCCGCGGCCCGCGCGACCGCGGCCGGCACGTGCCACTGCGGCGGTCGGACGCCCGACGCCGTGCAGATGCCGGCGAGCAGGTCGGCGACCGGGCGGGGCTCACCGTTCGTGACGACGTAGGCCTTGCCGTGGACGCCGTCGTCCGTGACGCGCTCGAGCGCCGCGACCATCGCCGTCGCGGCGTTGTCGACGTAGAGCGTGTCGATGAGCGCGGCACCGGAGTCGAGCAGCGGGAGCCGTCCGGCCCGAGCCCGCTCGACGATCCGTCCGACGAGCTGCGTGTCGCCCGGACCCCACACCAGGTGCGGCCGGACCGCCACGACGGCGAAGTCCGGGGCGTCGGCGTCGAGCGCCAGCAGCTCCGCCGCGGCCTTGGTGCGGGCGTAGTCGCCACGGGCACGGGACGGTTCGGCCGGACCGGCGTCGGCCCCCACGAGCGACGACCCGGTGTGCGCGACCGACGGTGACGACACGAAGACGAAGCGCCCGACCCCGGCGGCACGGGCGGCCCGCAGCAGCGAGCGTGTGCCCTCGATGTTGACCCGGGCGAAGTCGGCCGGGTCCCCGGCGAGCGACACCTTCGCAGCCAGGTGCACGACGGCCTCGACCCCGTCGACCGCGCGGGCGATCGCGGCGTCGTCGGTCATCGTCCCGGCGACGTCCTGCACCCCGGGCACTCCGGAGGGACGACGTTGGAAGGTCCGGACCTCGTGCCCGGCGTCCCGCACGGCGGCTGCGGTGGCCTGCCCGAGGAACCCGCTGGCCCCGGTGACCAGGACCTTCACGGACGCACCATCCGGCCGCCGGACAGCACCGAGCCGGCCCAGCGGGACAGCCGGGTGCGGTCGACCTTGGAGTTGTGCCGGATGTCGGTCGGCAGCACGGGCACGACGAGCACCGCGGCGAGCCGTACCCCGGCGGCGGCACGGACCGCTGCCGCGTCGCTGCGGTGACCTGCTGCCGGACCTCGGCGGCGACGTCCAGCACCGGGTGCGGGTAGCTGACGACGAAGGCGACCTGCACTTCGAGCACACCGTCCTGCTCGTCGACCTGCACGCCGGCGGTGCCCGCCGAGCGGCCGAGCTGCTTCCGCAGCTGGTCGGCGGCACGGGCGGCGATCCCGCCGAGGTGGTGCACGCCGGGCACGCCGAGCGCGGTCTCCGCCGCGGTGCGCGCGATGATCGTCGCGGTGTTCGCGTCGTCGGGCAGCGGCTCCGTCAGTACTGCGGGCAGGGTCACCTCGGTGACCTGCGTGTTCGCACGGGGGTCGTGCTGCATGGTTCCTCCTCGTTCGGGATCTGCGCGGTGACGCATCGGGGCACCCGTTCGACGGGTGCCCCGATGCGGTCGTGCGACCTACTTCTTGAAGACGTCCTTGACGTCCTCGCCGGTCTGCTTCGCGCTCGCAGCGGCCTGGTCCTTCTTGCCCTCGGCGACCTTGGCGTCGTCGTTGGTCAGGTTGCCGACGGCTTCCTTCGCCTTGCCGGCGAGGTCCTGAGCGGCGTTCTTGATCTTGTCGTCGAGTCCCATGGCGGGTCCTTTCCTGAGTGGGCGTCTGCCCGGTGGTGTGGCGGTGGGCCGGGAGGCCCGGGGTGCGTCCGGCTGACCGGTGTCAGTGGACGCGGGTCGACTTCGCCAGCGCGGAGCGGGTACCGCCGGTCAGGTGCACGAGCACCGGGACCGGGCGGCCGAGGGTGCGGTCGAGGACCGCGACGGCTCGGTCGACGGCGTCGAGCACGGTGACGGCGTCCCCGCCGCGGCGGACCGCGACACGGATCCGGGCGGCGCGCTGCTTGCGCACCAGGTAGGTGTCGACGCGGGAGCCGACGACGTCGCGGACCCCGGCGAGCTCGTGCTCGACGACGTCGCGGACGAGGGCGACGTTCACCGTGACGGCGTCCTCACCCGAGCGTTCGCGGACGGCGACGGACGTTCCGCCACCACCGCGGGTGAACACCCACACGAGCGACAGGACGATCACGAGGGCAGCGGCCCCGGCGACGATCCACAGCGCGGACGCGGGGACGTCCAGGTTGCTCGGCAGGTCGACGTAGGGCTTCATCGCGTCCTGCACGGCGGGCAGCACACCCGCGCCGATGGTGAGGCCGACGACGACGGCGACGAGGCCGAGGACGAAGAGGATGATCCGGTTCATGGTCCGGTTGCTCTTGGTCATGCGAGGGTTCCCTTCTCCTCGACCCGGACGCGGACACGTCGGCCGAAGCGCTCGTCGAGGCCGCTCAGACGCTCCACGACGGCGGCGCGGACGCTCGCCTCGTCGACCGGCACTCCGGTGACGGGGACGATGCGGACCTCGGTGGTACGGCCACGGGCGGTGGCGGAGGCGTTCCCCTCGGGGACACCGGCCGCCATGCCGGCGGCGTTCGCCGCGGTGGAGGCGACGATGCGGGTGTCGATGACGACCGCACCGCGCTCGTGCTCGACGACCGATCGGTGCTTGCGGCCGGGCTTGAGCGCGAGGACGACCAGCACGATACCGAGGAGCACGAGCGCACCCGCGACGACCTCGACGACGGTGACGAACGCGGCGTCCGGGCGGAGCGCCGTGTCGACCACGGTCTGGGGGTCGGCGACGAGCGGCGGGCGTCCGATCGCGCTGAGCACCGCTTCGGTGCCGATCCAGGCGGCCACCAGGGCGAGCACCACGAGCGCCACCGCCACTGCTGTGGAGCGGGAGCGGTGCACGCTCCGACGACGGATGCGTCGTTCGACGGAACCGTTGCTCATGATGGCCTCCTAGCGGGCACGGGACCCGTGCTCGCGCACGATCCCGGTGAGTTCGATGTGGGCACTGCCGACGCGGCGACCGGTCAGGTCGCTCACGCGGCCCTTGACCTGGTCCGCGATCCGGATCGACCCGGAGACGATGTCGTCGCTCGCGGCGATCGGCCCGGTGATGTCGAGCGACAGTGCTCCCGACGCGTCGCCGAGTCCGACGCGCACCCGCTTGGCGGGGGCGCCGAGCCCTTCGGCTGCGACGGCCCGCGCCAGCGAGGTGAGCGCGCGTGCGGTGATCTCGACGCGGCCCGGGACGTTCGGGCCGGCGTTCACCGGGAGCTCCGGCGTCCGGTCAGCACGTCGGTCAGGGCACCGCGGTCGATGCGACCGGTGGCGAGCGCGGCCACGAGGGCCCCGATCGCACCGAACACGATCACGAGCACGAAGCCCCAGAACCCGAACTGCAGTGCCACGACGGCGAGGACTGCGCCGATGAGGGCGCCGATCAGCGTGTTGCTCATGCGACTCGCGCTTCCTTCTTCTCGTCCTCGTTGTCGTCGTCGTCGCCCGGGATGTAGACGTCCTGGACGGTCACGTTGACCTCGGCGACCTCCATGCCGACGATCTGCTCGAGGGCACGGGCGACTCCGGCACGGACGCCGTCGGCGACCTGCTGGAGCGACACCGGGTACTCGGCGACGATCACGATGTCCGCGGCGACCTGCTTCTCGCCGACCTCGACCTTGACGCCCTGACCGAAGTCGCGCTGGCCGATGGCGTCGCGCAGGGCTCCGATGGCACGGGCTGCGCCGTTGCCGAGGGAGTGCACGCCGTTGACCTCGCGGGCGGCGATGCCGGCGACCTTCGACACGACGGTGTCGTCGATGACGGTCTTGCCGGTGACGCCGCTGGTGCCGACGTGCGAGGTGGCACGGGTGGCCGTGGTCGCGGGGGTGATGGTGTCAGCCATGTTCGTTCCTTCCGTTGACCCGCCGGGCGTTCCCAGCGGTTGCTGTTCACGGATGAGACGGGCTGTGGAAGAGATTCGTCACACGCGGATTCCCGGACTCGGGCGATGTCCAGGGATGCCCGGAGAACCGGGGACGTGTGTGTACCCCTGAGGCGTTCCAGCAGGCCGTTCAGCCGATTCCGGCCGCGCCGTTGCGCTCGGCAGCGGCCCGCATGGCGCGGACACAGGCCATCGGGGACTCGCCGCGCTCCTCGCGGAAGAGCTGCTGCAGCCGTCGGGGGAGCACCCCTGCAGCGGCCGCGACGTCGTCGAGCGTGAGCGGGTCGTCGAGGTGCTGCTCGATGAACGCGACTGCGCGCCGGACCCGCCACGACGCCTTCCCGGACTCCGGCTGCGCCGCGAGTGCTGCGCGCTTCGTGGTGGCCGGGTCCTCGCCGAAGCGTTCGCGGTAGGTCTCGGCGAACCGGCCGGGGTTGGTGAAGCCCCAGCGGCGTGCGATCGCGGCGATCCCCGACGACACGAGTGGGCAGTCTGCGCCCGTCGCGCCCCCGCGGCCCGCACGCAGGAGCTCTTCGCGCACGCGGTCCAGGCGGTGGTCGCGGAGGAACCGGTGCGGGGTAGTGTCGAGCGTCCGGGCGAAGACGTCCTGCAGCCCGCGCTGGCTCAGTCCGCACGCGGCGGCGATCGTGGGCACCGAGGGGCGTTCGGCGGCGTGCTGTTCGATGAACCGGATCGCGTCGCGGAGCCGGTTCGCCACGGGCACGTCGTCGCCACGGTTGCGGATGGGGAACGTGTCGAGGATGACCACGGCCAGCCGACGGTTCAGGGCGGTCCGCATCGGGCCGAGCACGCGGTCGTCGACCAGGGCCGGGAAGAGCTCGCGGATCAGGTGCCGCAGGGGTTCACGCCGGGCGACGACCTCGTCCTGCTGGTCGAACAGCAGCGGGCCGTCGGGCAGGCGGTAGCCGAGGTCCCGGCCGACGCTCCGCAGGAACCGGTCGGACACGTGCACGCCGTTGTAGACGGTGCCGTCGGACTCGAACCGGTAGGCCTCGGACGCCGAGGCGATGTACGGGCTGCCCGGCTCGACGACGCGGGTGCGGTCGGCGAAGTGCATCTCGAGCCGGCCCTTGGTCAGCCAGAACACCACGTGGTCGTCCCGCACGCCGATGATCCCGCCGCGTCGGCCGCCCTCGGCACGCATGGTGCGCAGCGACAGGTCGTCGTCGCCCACGACCGTGTACTCGTACCGGGTGTCGTCGGTGGCGAAGGTCTCGGAGGCGAAGTCCGAGCCGCCGTACTCGGCCGCGAAGATCGCGGAGTAGTCGGAACCCTCGCCGTCGGAGAACCGCAGCCGGCGGAATCCGTTCGTCGTCGAGGGGTCCATGCGCTGATCATGCCACCGGTTGCGCCCGGACGAGATCGGAATACCCTAGGGGGGTACCGTATTGAGAGCGGTGGAGGCGGACATGCACGAACACGTCGGGTACATCGGCGACAAGGACGACCTGCTCAAGCGACTCCGTCGCGCCGAGGGGCAGGTGCGCGGGATCGCGCGGATGGTCGAGGACGAGACGTACTGCATCGACGTCCTCACCCAGATCTCGGCGGCGAACCGGGCGCTCGAACGCGTCGCGCTGTCGCTGCTCGAGGACCACCTGGCGCACTGCGTCGCCGAGGCCGTCGCAGAAGGTGGGGACGCCGCCGACGAGAAGGTGCGCGAGGCCAGCCAGGCGATCGCCCGGCTCGTCCGCTCCTGACCCTGACGACCACCACCGAGAAGGAGACACCATGACCACCGAAACGCTGCTCGTCGAGGGCATGACCTGCGACCACTGTGTGATGAGCGTCACCGAGGAACTCACCGAGGTCGACGGGGTCTCGGGCGTCGACGTCCGACTCGTCCCCGGCGGATCGTCCGAGGTCACCGTCAGCTCGACGGCACCCGTCGACGCGGACGCCCTCCGCGCCGCGGTCGCCGAGGCGGGGTACGAGGTCGTGCGCTCGTGACCGACCGCACCGTCGAACTCGACATCACCGGGATGACCTGCGCCTCGTGCGCGAACCGCATCGAGCGGAAGCTCGGCAAGCTGCCCGGGGTCACCGCCACCGTCAACTACGCCACCGAGAAGGCGCAGGTGCAGGTCGCCGCTGACGGCACCGCCGACCCCGAGGCGCTGATCGCCGCGGTGGAGTCGGCCGGTTACGGCGCCACGGTGCCGGCCCCGCCCGCCGCCGCTGACGCCGAAGCCGTGGCCGATGCCGACCCGACCGGCCCGCTGCGCCGACGTCTGATCGTGTCCGCCGTGCTCGCGGTGCCCGTCGTGGTGCTCTCGATGGTGTCGGCGCTGCAGTTCCCGAACTGGCAGTGGCTCGCCCTGACGCTCGCCGCGCCCGTCGCGGTCTGGGGCGCGCTCCCGTTCCACCGTGCCGCGTGGGTCAACGCCCGCCACGGCGCCGCCACCATGGACACTCTGGTGAGCGTCGGCGTCCTCGCCGCCTTCGGGTGGTCGCTGTACGCCCTGTTCTTCGGCGACGCCGGCACGACCGGCATGCACATGACGTTCTCGTGGTTCGCCACGGACCCCGAGGCCACCGACCTGTACCTCGAGGTCGCGACGGCCGTGACGGTGTTCATCCTCGCCGGCCGGTACATGGAGGCCCGCGCGAAGACGCAGTCCGGTGCCGCACTCCGGGCACTGCTCGAACTCGGTGCGAAGGACGCCACCGTGCTGCGCGAGGGTGCCGAACACCGCGTGCCGGCCTCGTCCCTGGTCGTGGGCGACGTCGTCGTGGTGCGACCCGGCGAGCGGATCCCGAGTGACGGCCTGGTGCAGGACGGCTCCTCGGCCGTCGACCTCAGCATGCTCACCGGCGAGTCCGTGCCGGTCGAGGTCGGACCGGGCGACCGGGTCACCGGCGCGACGATCAACGTCGGCGGTCGGCTCGTCGTCGCGATCACCCGCGTCGGCGCCGACACCGAGCTCGCCCGGATGGGCCACCTGGTCGAGGACGCCCAGACCGGCAAGGCCGAGGTACAGCGCCTGGCCGACCGCGTGTCCGGGGTCTTCGTACCGATCGTCATCGCGCTCGCCGTGCTGGCCTTCGTCGGCTGGCTCGTGTTCGGCGGCTCGGTCACCGCGGCCTTCACCGCGGCCGTCGCCACCCTGATCATCGCCTGCCCGTGCGCCCTCGGACTCGCCACGCCCACCGCCCTGCTGGTCGGGACCGGTCGAGGCTCACAGCTCGGCATCCTGATCGGCGGTCCGCAGGTGCTCGAGCGCACCCGCGGTGTCGACACCGTCGTGCTCGACAAGACCGGCACCGTCACCACGGGGTCGATGACCCTGCGGTCGGTCACCGCCGCCGCGAACCCCGGGGGCACCGAGACCGAGGACGTCGTCCTGCGCCTCGCCGCAGCGGTCGAGGACGGCTCAGAACACCCCGTCGCCCGTGCCGTCACCACCGCGGCCCGTGCCCGAGGCCTCGACCTGCCCGAGGCCGAGCAGTTCACCGCGACCGCCGGCGCCGGTGTGCAGGCCGTCGTGGACGGCGACGTGGTCCTGGTCGGTACGACCCGCTGGCTCACCCACTCGTGGTCGATCACCCTGCCCCCGGTGCTGTCCGACGCCGTCGATCGCGCCGAGGCCGACGGGGGCACGGCGGTCGTCGTCGCCCGGAACGGCACGGCCCTCGGCGTGGTCGTCGTCGGCGACACCGTGAAGCCCGAGGCCGCCGACGCGATCGCCCGCTTCCGGGCGCTCGGCCTGCACCCGGTGCTGCTCACCGGCGACAACGACGGTGCCGCACGTGCTGTCGCCGCGAGCGTCGGCATCGATGAGGTGCACGCCCGCGCGACCCCGGCGTCGAAGCTCGAGACCGTCCGCCGGCTGCAGGCCGAGGGGCGGAGCGTCGCGATGGTCGGCGACGGCGTGAACGACGCCGCCGCACTGGCCGCGGCCGACCTCGGCATCGCCATGGGGGCGGGCACCGATGCGGCCATCGCGGCGAGCGACATCACGGTCGTGAGCGGTCGGCTCACGGTGGTGGGCGACGCCATCCGGCTGTCGCGCGCGACGCTCGGCGTCATCAAGGGCAACTTGTTCTGGGCGTTCGCGTACAACGTCGCCGCGATCCCGCTCGCGATGGCGGGGCTGCTCAACCCGGTGCTCGCGGGTGCGGCGATGGCGTTCTCGTCGGTGCTCGTCGTGACGAACAGCCTGCGGCTGCGTCGCTTCGCGGCGCAGCCGTGAACCCGGCGAGCCGACCGCAGCCTGGACGCGGCGAGCCGACCGCAGCCGTGGACCCGGCAAGCCGACCGCAGCCGTGAACGCGACCGGCCGGAGGCGTGACGCGCGCAGCGAACGCGAGCCGCGCCTCCCGGCCGACTGTGCGCACCACCTGCCGGAGCGCACTACGCTCGAACACGGTCCGCGACGCAGCGCTGCGTGACCCGCGGGCTGTACGTCTCGAACGTGATCCCCAGGAGGACCGAAGTGACCGAATCCGCTCCCGTCGACCCCACATCGACCGAAGGCTGGAAGAAGCTCGACAGCATCGCTGCCGGCTTCACCCCGGACCTGCGAGGGTGGTTCGACAGCGACCCCGGTCGTGCCGAGCAGTACACCTTCCAGGCGGCCGACCTGACCGTCGACCTGTCCAAGGGCCTGGTGACCGACGAGATCCTCGCCGCGCTGCTGCAGGTCGCGAAGGACACCGGCGTCGCCGAACGCTTCCAGGCGATGCTCGCCGGCGAGCACATCAACGTGACCGAGGACCGCGCCGTGCTGCACACCGCGCTCCGCCGCCCGAAGGCGACCGAGGGCCTCGTGCCGGCCGCGCCCCTGACCGTCGACGGCCAGGACGTCGACGCCGATGTGCACGCCACGCTCGACAAGGTCTACGGCTTCGCCGAGCAGGTCCGCAGCGGCGCCTGGACCGGCGTGACCGGCAAGCGCATCGAGACCGTCGTCAACATCGGCATCGGTGGCTCGGACCTCGGCCCGGTCATGGTCTACGAGGCGCTCAAGCCCTACGTCCAGCCCGGACTCGAGGCCCGTTTCGTCTCGAACATCGACCCGGCGGACATCTACGAGAAGACCGCGGACCTGGACCCCGAGACCACGCTGTTCATCGTCGCGTCGAAGACCTTCGGCACGCTCGAGACCCTGACGAACGCGCGCCTCGCCCGCCAGTGGCTGTGGGAGCGGCTCGGCCTGACCGACGCCGCGGACGACGAGAAGAAGAACGCCGTCGCGAAGCACTTCGTCGCCGTCTCCACCGCGCTCGACAAGGTCGAGGCGTTCGGCATCGACCCCGAGAACGCCTTCGGCTTCTGGGACTGGGTGGGCGGCCGCTACTCGGTCGACTCGGCCATCGGCACGAGCGTCGTCATCGCCATCGGCAAGGAGAACTGGGAGCAGTTCCTCGCCGGCTTCCACGCCATCGACGAGCACGTCCGCACCACGCCGCTCGAGCAGAACGTGCCCGTCCTGATGGGCCTGCTCAACGTCTGGTACACGAACTTCCTCGGTGCGCAGAGCCACGCGGTCCTGCCGTACACGCAGTACCTGCACCGCTTCGCCGCGTACCTGCAGCAGCTCACGATGGAGTCGAACGGCAAGCGCGTCCGCTGGGACGGCTCGCCCGTCACCACCGAGACCGGCGAGGTCTTCTGGGGTGAGCCCGGCACGAACGGCCAGCACGCGTTCTACCAGCTCATCCATCAGGGCACCCGCCTGGTCCCGGCCGACTTCATCACGGTCGCCAACCCGGCCCGTCCGCTCAAGGACGAGACCGGCGACGGCAAGGGCGTCGCGCCCGGCACGGACGTGCACACCCTGTTCCTGGCGAACTTCTTCGCGCAGACCAAGGCGCTCGCGTTCGGCAAGAGCGCCGACGAGGTCCGCGCCGAGGGCACCACCGACGAAGGGATCGTCGCGGCGCGCACGTTCCCGGGCAACAAGCCGACCACGTCGATCATCGCGCCGGAGCTCACCCCGAGCGTCCTCGGCCAGCTCATCGCGCTGTACGAGCACATCGTGTTCACCGAGGGCACGATCTGGGGCATCGACTCGTTCGACCAGTGGGGTGTGGAGCTCGGCAAGCAGCTGGCGCTGCAGGTCACGCCGGCCGTCGAGGGCGACCAGGCTGCGCTCGACGCGCAGGACCCGTCGACCAAGGCGCTCATCGCGAAGTACCTGGAGCTGCGCGCGTAGCGCACGTCCCCACCTGACGGACGGGAGGCCCGTGGCGGATCCGCCACGGGCCTCCCGTCCGTCGTGTGCGTGCGCTGCGGCCGCGGGCCGGACGCCGGGCCGGTTTCGCGCTCAGCGACACCTCACGCGCGCGCTGGCCCGAGAGGTGTCGCCCAGCGCGAAACGCGCCCACCGCCGCGCCCCGCCACCGCGCCGGACGGTCCGACGGTGTCGGTCGGAGCGGCTACGGTCGAGGGCATGGAGCGTTCGGAGATCCTCGCCGCGGCTGCCGCCGCGCACGCCGCCCGCATCGCAGCGGCCGGTGGTGACGACGTCGCAGCGCGTGAACGGGCCGACAGTGTCCGGCGCCGGGCCGACGGGCTCACCGACCGGTACGACACGGTCGAGGGCACGGGCGGCGAGTCCGACGCCCGCGACGCCGCGCGCCGACGTGCAGGCGAGGCGGACCGCGCGGCCTCGCGCACCGAAGGCGTCCTGTCGGACTGGCACCGGATGGGCACCCGTCGCGGCGTCACCCCCGATGCGCAGGTCCGCACGGCGTGGACCGTGACCGGGGTCCCCGAGCGCGGCGACGCCCGAGCCCTGGCCAACGTGCTGCTCTCCACCGCGGGGCACGCCGGCCGCGTCGCCGACGCTGCCCGACGCAACCCCGCCCTGGCCGGTGCCGCGAGTGCCGCCGCCCGCCGGACCGTACGCCGCTACACCGACCACGGCGCCGACATGGCCTCGTTGGGGGACGTCCTGGGCGAGGGCCCCGTCGACGACGAGCGCTAGGCCCGACCCGCGCATTGGACCGCTCCCCTCCTCATCAGGCGTTATGTGGACCGATCCAAACGACCTGACGACAGAATGTCCAATTGACAGGACATGGAATCGGGTTACGATCGGTCCACGCGATGAAGCGCGATCACCGACGAAGGAGTCACCGAATGGTCGACATCAAACCGACAGCCCCGACTGTCGCACTGCCCCCGTTGGGGACCGGTCCGCACCGCCGACGACTCGGCGTGCTGGCCCTCGTCGCCACGTTCGGCGGGTTGCTCTTCGGGTACGACACCGGTGTCATCAACGGTGCCCTGAACCCGATGAAGGCGGAGCTCGGCCTCACGAACTTCACCGAGGGCGTGGTCACCAGCTCGTTGCTCTTCGGCGCCGCGATCGGTGCCATGCTCGGCGGCCGCATCGCCGACGGCTGGGGTCGCCGCAAGACCATCATCCTGCTGGCCGTCACGTTCTTCGTCGGCACGCTGATCTGCGTGTTCGCGCCGACGTTCGAGGTCATCGTCGTCGGTCGTGTGCTCCTCGGGCTCGCGGTGGGTGGCGCCTCCACGGTGGTGCCGGTGTTCCTCGCCGAACTCGCACCGTACGAGATCCGCGGGTCGCTGTCCGGCCGCAACGAGCTCATGATCGTGATCGGCCAGCTCGCTGCGTTCGTGGTCAACGCCTTCATCGGCACCGTGTGGGGTGAGGGCAACGGCGTGTGGCGCGTCATGCTGGCCGTCTGTGCGCTCCCCGCGATCGCGCTGTTCGTCGGCATGCTCCGCGTGCCGGAGTCGCCGCGCTGGCTCGCGTCGAAGGGGCGCAACGACGAGGCACTCTCGGTCCTCGGGCAGATCCGCACGACGGAGCGGGCGAACGCCGAGCTCGACGACATCAAGCGCACCAACGACCTCGAGGCGAAGCTGCAGAAGGTCAGCGGCTGGCGCACCCTGCTCGGCAACAAGTGGCTCATCCGCATCGTGCTCATCGGTGCCGGGCTCGGGGTCGCGCAGCAGCTCACCGGCATCAACTCGATCATGTACTACGGCCAGACCGTGCTGATCGAGTCGGGCTTCGAGCAGTCGGCAGCGCTCATCGCCAACATCGCGCCCGGCGTCATCGCCGTGATCGGTGGCATCATCGCCATCTCCAACATGGAGAAGATCAACCGTCGCACGACCCTGATCATCGGGTTCTCGCTGACGACCGTCTGCCACTTCCTCATCGGCATCGCCTCGGTGGCGCTGCCGGACGGCAACCCGGCCCGCCCGTGGGTCATCCTGTTCCTCGTCGTCGCGTTCGTCGGCTCGATGCAGACCTTCCTCAACATCGCCGTCTGGGTCGTGCTGTCCGAGATCTTCCCGACGCAGATCCGTGCGCTCGGCATGGGCATCTCGGTGTTCTGCCTCTGGATCGCGAACGCGTTCCTCGGGCTGTACTTCCCGACGATCGTCGCCGCGACCGGCATCACCGGGACCTTCTTCGGCTTCGGGGTCGTCGGGCTGCTGGCGCTGCTCTTCATCTGGAAGTTCGTTCCCGAGAGCCGCGGTCGCACCCTCGAGGAGGTCGAGGAGGGCGTCACCACCGGCAACATCTTCACCGTCCCCGTGAAGGCGTCGCGCCGCTAGTCCGCACCACGCTGCACCGAGTGCGCCGAAGACGTCGGGTCGCCCCAGGGCACCCGACGTCTTCTGCGCACCATGGGCACGCAATCGTGTCCGGGTGACCTTGGCGCGTCCCCACCACCCGGTTCCTACACTCGACGCGTGCATCCCCTCCTCCTGGCGACCGGGGCCGGCCTGGCTTCCGGTCTCGCCCTCGTCGTCGGCGCCGCGATCGCCTGGTTCGTCCGCGTGCCGCGCACCGTGGTCGCCACGATCACCGCCTTCGGTGCCGGCGTCCTCATCTCCGCGCTCTCCTTCGACCTGGTCGCCGAGGCCACCCGGTCCGGCACGTTCTGGACGGCGATGGCCGGGTTCCTGGGTGGAGCGGTGGTCTACGTCGGCCTCGACGTCCTGCTGGAACGGCGCGGTGCGCGCAAGAAGCGCAGCGGAGCCGGGTCACCCGGCTCGGGCACGGGACTCGGCATCGCCCTCGGCGCGTTGCTCGACGGCATCCCGGAGACGGCGGTGCAGGGCGTCGGACTCGCCGCCGGTGGGTCGCTGTCCATCGCGGTCGTCGCGGCCGTCATCATCTCGAACCTGCCGGAGGGGCTGTCGAGCACCTCGGACATGAAGGCGAACGGCCGCGGTGCCCGCTACGTCTTCACGGTGTGGGGGGCCATCGCCCTCGCCTGCGCCCTGTCGGCACTCGGTGGGTACGCGATCCTCGGGCAGGCCCCGGCCGGGGTGCAGAGCGCGGTGACGGCCGTCGCCGCGGGAGCGATCCTGGCGATGCTCGCCGACACCATGCTGCCGGAGGCGTTCCGGAAGACCGGACCCTGGACGGGCCTCATCGCCGTCCTCGGCTTCTTCGCCGCCTACGGCATCCACGTGATCGGCGGCTGACGCCGACGGGACGCACTCCGGGACGGACGGGAGGCCCGTGGCGGATCCGCCACGGGCCTCCCGTCCGTCTGCTGGTCGCGCTACGGGCGCAGGAGCACCTTGCCGACGCGGCCGGCGGTGTCGCTGGCGCGCACGGCGTCGCGGACCTGCTCGAAGGCGAACGTCTCGGCGACGGGGAGCGTCAGCGAGCCGTCGAGCACGCGGGTGATGAGCTCACCGAAGAGCTGCCCCTTCGTCTCGGCCGGCATCGTCTTGCTGACGACGGAGCCCCAGAAGCCCTTCACGGTGAGCTGGCCGAAGATGACCTTGCCCGACGGGATCTCGAGCGTCGGGGACGCCATCGCGCCGAAGACGACGAGGGTGGCGTCCTCGCCGAGCACCGAGGCGATGTCGCCGGCCGCCTTGCCACCCACCGACTCGACGCCCGCGATGATCGGGGCGCCGCCGGTGATCGCCGCGACCTGGTCCTGCCAGTCGTCGGCGTCGGTGGCGACGATGCGCTCGATGCCCTGCTCGCGGAGCTCGTCGACTCCGGCGGCGCGACGGACGAGTCCGATCACGTTGATGCCGCGGGCGGCGCCGAGCTGGGCGACCATGCGTCCGACCGCACCGTTGGCGGCGTTCTGGATGATCCAGTCGCCCTCGTGCAGGTCGAGCGAGTGCAGCAGGCTGATGGCGCTGAACGGCATCGAGACGAGCTGGGCGGCGGCCTCGTCGGACATCGCGTCCGGCACAGGCACGAGTCCGGCGGCGTTCGCGGTGTAGTACTCGGCCCAGACGCCGAAGGCGCCGCCGGCGACGCGCTGGCCGACCTGCAGGTTCGTGACGCCCTCGCCGAGCGCCTCGACGACGCCGAGTGCCTCGGTGCCCGAGGCCGCGGGGAGCTCCGGCTTGAAGCCGTAGGTGCCGCGGACGGTCCACAGGTCGTGGTTGTGGATGGGGGAGAGGACCGTGCGGACGAGGACCTCGCCGGCGCCGGGCGTCGGGACGGGGCGCTCCTGCACCTCGAGGGCGTCGGCGGGCTCGGCGAACGTCTCGTGGACGACGGCGCGCATGGTGGTGGGGGTGGTGGTGCTCACGGGTCAGTCCTCCGAGACGACGATGGTGACGTCGATGTTGCCGCGGGTCGCGTTCGAGTACGGGCAGACCTGGTGGGCAGCGTCGGCGAGGGCCTGGGCCTGGTCGTGCTCCAGGCCGGGGATGACGACCTCGAGCATGACGGCGAGCTGGTAGCCACCGTTGCCGTTCGGGCCGATCGACACGCGTCCGCCGACGGACGAGTCGGTGATCTTCACCTTCTGGCTGCGGGCGACGCCCTGCAGTGCGGAGTGGAAGCAGGCGGCGTAGCCGGCTGCGAAGAGCTGCTCGGGGTTGGCGCCGTTGCCGGAGCCACCCATCTCCTTCGGGATGGCGAGGTCGAACTCGACCGTGCCGTCGCTCGTGGCGACGTGGCCGTTGCGGCCTTCGCCGGTGGCCAGGGCCTCGGCGGTGTAGAGGGTTTCCATGGGGTTCCTTCCTTGTGGGGCGGATCGTGAAGTGGGTGTGCGGCGTGCTCTCGCGATCAGCGACAGTTCACGGGCGCACGGCGGCGTGCGGTGTCGCTCAGCGCGAAACGGCGCCAGCGTCAGCGCCAGCGCCGGCGGCGTCACGCTCGGGGTCGGCCGCCGCGTGCATCGTCTCGGTCAGCCGGTGCAGCGTCGCGATGAGCTCGGCGGCGGCGCGTTCGTCGGCCAGGCCCATCCCGGCGGCGATGCGCGCGGGGATGCCGCTCAGCTCGGACCGCAGTTCGCGCCCGCGCTCGCCGACGGTCACCGTGACCACGCGCTCGTCGGTGCTGCGGCGCGCACGGCGGACCAGGTCGCTCTGCTCCATGCGGCGGAGCAGCGGCGAGAGGGTGCCGGAGTCGAGCTGCAGGTGTTCCCCGAGGCTCGAGACGGTCTGGTCGCCCTCGACCCACAGGGTCACGAGCACCAGGTACTGCGGGTACGTCAGACCCCAGGGTTCGAGCATCGTGCGGTACGCCTGCGTGGTGGCACGGGACGCCGCGTAGAGGGAGAAGCACACCATCTCGTCGGTCACGGGCATATGTCCACACTGTCACGCAACCCAGTTGTGCACAACTCGATGCAGCGGATGCCCAGCTGACGAACACGCCGACGGCCCGGGCGGTTAGGCTGACGTGACCCACGATGACCAGCAGCGACCTCGACAACACCACGACCCCCGGCAACGGATCGGCGTCGTCCCACGGCAAGACGATCCTGATCGGTGAGCACGCCGTGGTCTACGGCGCACCCGCTCTCGTCCTGCCGGTGCTCGACGCACGGGTCGTTGCGACGGTGACTCCGGTCGCCGCCGACGCCGAGCAGCCCGGGCACAGCCTGCAGTCGACCGTGCACACCGGCCCCCTCGACCTCGCACCCGCCGCCGTGATGCCGACCGTCACCGCCGTCACCGCGACCCTGCGCCACTTCGGGGTCACCGACCGGCACTTCCACGTCCGGGTCGACAGCGAGGTGCCGACAGCACGCGGCATGGGCTCGAGCGCCGCGGTCGCCGCCGCCGTGACCGCCGCCGTCGCCGACGCCCTGGGCGAGACCCTCGACGTCGAGACCCATCACGAGCTCATCCAGGAGTGCGAGCGCGTCGCCCACGGCCGACCGTCCGGCCTCGACGCCCGGGGCGTCGTCGCGTCCGCGCCGGTCTGGTTCGAGGGCGGGCACATCGAACCCGTCACGCTCGGCGCCCGGTTCACCTTCGTCGTCGCGGACACCGGCGTCCCCGGGCACACCCGACAGGCGGTGTCGGCCGTCCGCGCCCGCCACGACCAGGACCCGACCGGCGTCGGTGCCGTGATCGACCGGATCGGCGCGCTCGCCCGGCGGGCACGGGGGACACTCGAGGACGGCGACGCCCAGGCTCTGGGTGCCACCATGGACGCCGCGCACGACCTGCTCAGCACACTCGACGTGTCGAGTGACGACCTGGACCGGCTCGTCGACGCCGCACGTGCTGCGGACGCCCTCGGCGCGAAGCTCACCGGCGGCGGGCGGGGCGGGTGCGTCCTCGCGCTCGCCGCGGACGACGACCACGCGGACCGCATCGCGGCCGCACTCCGCGGCGCAGGGGCCGCAGCCACCTGGACCACCACGATCGGAGCCCGCGCTTGCTGACAGCCACCGCCGTCGCGCACCCCAACATCGCCCTCGTCAAGTACTGGGGGAAGGCGGACGCGCAGCTCGCGCTGCCCGCCACGGGCAGCGTCTCGATGGGGCTCGACGTGTTCCCGACGACGACCACCGTCACGGTGGACGGCGGACGGGAGGCGCGTGATGCGTTCACGCTGAACGGTCACGTCGTCGACGACGGTGCGCTGGGGCGAGTGCAGCAGTTCCTCGACCTGGTGCGCGAGCTCGCGGGGTCGTCCGAGCGGGCGTCGGTGGTGTCCGACAACACCGTCCCGACCGGCGCGGGGCTGGCATCGAGCGCGTCCGGCTTCGCCGCCCTGGCGACCGCGGCCGCCGCGGCCTACAGCCTGGACCTGTCGCAGCGCGACCTGTCCCGTCTGGCCCGTCGCGGTTCCGGCTCGGCCACGCGCTCGATCCCGGGTGGTGTCGCCGTCTGGCACGCCGGCGACGACCAGGGCTCCTTCGCCGAGCCGATCCCCGCCCCGCCGATGGCCATGGTCGTGGTCACGATCGACGCCGGCCCGAAACCGATCGGATCGCGTGAGGCCATGCGCCGCACCATCGCGACGTCGCCCTTCTACCCGGCCTGGGTGACCTCGACCACCGAGACCGTCGGCGACATGCTCACGGCGTGTGCCGCCGGCGACTTCACCCGCATCGGCGAGATCACCGAGAGCAACGCGCTCCGCATGCACGCGACGATCGAGGGCGCGTTCCCCCCGATCCGCTACCTCAACGCCCGCAGCGTCGCCGTGTTCGACGCCGTCGCCGAGCTGCGTGCCGGCGGCACCGAGGCCTACGCCACGGCCGACGCGGGCCCGAACGTCGTCGTGCTCACGAAGCCGCAGGACCGGTCGGCCGTCGCCGGGGCGCTCGCGTCGCTGGGGGACGTCATCGAGTCCGGCACCGGACCTGCCGCGCGGGTGCTCCGCTCCGAAGAGATCGGGAGCAATCCCGACCAGAAGGAGTCCGCGCAGTGATCGAGTTCCGTGCACACGGCAAGCTGTTCGTCGCCGGCGAGTACGCCGTCGTCGAGCCGGGCCAACCGTCCGTCCTGATCGCCCTCGACCGAGCCATCACGGCGAAGGTGCGCGAGGGCCACGGCGCGGGCAGCGTGCACTCCGAGGAGTACGGGCACCTGCCGCTCACGTGGACCCGTGCCGAGGACGGCCTGGCGCTCGACCGCGAGCACCACCCGTACGACTACGTGATGGCCACGATCGACCTGGTCGAGAAGCTCCGCGCCGAACACGGCATCGCCCCGCGGTTCCACGACCTGCGCATCGAGAGCCAGCTCGACGACGCCAGCGGGCGGAAGTTCGGCCTCGGGTCCTCGGCTGCGGTCACCGTCGCCACGGTCGGCGCACTCGACCGCTTCTACGGCATCGGCCTGACGCAGCGCCAGCGCTTCCAGGTCGCCCTGCTCGCCACCATCCGGGTGAACCCGCGGGCCTCCGGCGGCGACCTCGCCGCGAGCACGTTCGGTGGCTGGCTGCGGTACAGCGCCCCGGACCGCGAGCGCCTCGCCGCGATGCTCGGCGACCACGCCGTGTCCGCGATCCTGACGGACGCCGACGCATGGGACGGCTTCGACGTCCAGCGGCTGCCCGCCCCCGAGAACCTGCAGCTGCTCGTCGGCTGGACCGGCTCGCCCGCGTCCACCACGAAGCTCGTCGACGTGGTGCGTCGGCACCGCAACGGCGGGTACCAGGCGTTCCTCGACGAGAGCCGCAGCGCCGTCGACGACCTGACCACGGGCCTCCAGACCGGCGACGCCGAGCGCACGCTGGGCGCCCTCAGACGCGCCCGTGGGCTGCTGCAGCGCCTCGGCGACTCGGTCGGGTCGCAGATCGAGACCGAGCGTCTCGCGACCCTGTGCGACGTCGTCGAGGCGGCGGGTGGGGCGGCGAAGCCGTCCGGTGCCGGTGGCGGCGACTGCGGCATCGCGCTCGTCCCGGCGGACACCGACCCCGCCGGCATCCACCGCGCCTGGGAGGCGCACGACATCAGACACCTCAGCGTTGCGGTGCGAGCACCAGAAGGAGCCCTCGATGAGTGACCTGCTCACACCGATCCCCACCAAGTGGGTCGGTCCGATCCGCGTCAGCGGCAACGCCGTGCAGGGGGAGCACGAGGTCCCCCTCGCCACCTACGAGTCGCCGCTCTGGCCGTCCGTCGGCCGCGGCGCCCGCATCTCGCGCATGGTCGAGGACGGCATCGTCGCGACCGTCGTCGACGAGCGCATGACCCGCTCGGTCGTGGTCCGTGCCGACAGCGCGGCAGCAGCCCACGTCGCCGCGGGCCAGATCCTCGCGCGCCAGGACGAGCTCGCCGCGATCGTGTCCGGGCAGAGCCGGTTCGCCAAGCTCATCGAGGTCCACCCGGAGATCGTCGGGGACCTGCTGTTCCTGCGCTTCGCGTTCACCACCGGCGACGCCTCCGGTCACAACATGGTCACGCAGGCGGCGGACAAGCTGCTGCCGGCGATCCTGGACTGGCAGCCGGGCCTGCGGTACGTCTCGGTGTCGGGCAACTTCTGCACCGACAAGAAGGCCACCGCCGTGAACGGCATCCGTGGCCGAGGCCGCAACACCATCGCCGAGATCGTGATCCCCGGCGAGGTCGTCGAGAAGCGCCTGCGGTCGAGCACCGCGCGCATCGTCGAGCTCAACATCGCGAAGAACCTGATCGGGTCGACGATCGCCGGGGCCATCCGCTCGGCGAACGCGCACTACGCGAACATGCTGCTCGGCTTCTACCTGGCCACCGGGCAGGACGCCGCCAACATCGTCGAGGGCTCGCAGGGCATCACGAGCGCCGAGGACCGCGACGGCGACCTGTACTTCGCGACCTCGCTGCCGCACCTGATCGTCGGCACGGTCGGCAACGGCAAGGGCGGGGACCTGCCCGTCGTCGAGGACGCACTGGTGCGCCTCGGCTGCCGACAGGAGCGGGAGCCGGGCGGGAACGCCCGCCGCCTCGCCGCCCTGTGCGCCGCGACCGTCCTGTGCGGGGAGCTCTCGCTCCTCGCCGCACAGACCAACCCGGGTGAGCTGATGGCCGCCCACGTCGCCATGGAACGCCGTGGCGCGAAGCCCGCAGGGGGTGTGGCATGACCGGCGTCGGCATCCACGACATCGCGATCGCGACCGGGCACCACGTGCTCGAGCTCGACGACCTGGCCGAACGGCTCGGCGTCGACCCGGCGAAGTACCACGTCGGCATCGGGCAGGACGCCTTCAGCGTGCCCGCGCCCGACGAGGACATCGTCACGATGGGCGCCGCCGCCGCGAAGGAGCTCATCGAGCGCCACGGCGTCGACGGCATCCGCACGGTGCTGTTCGCCACCGAGTCCGGCGTCGACCAGTCGAAGGCCGCCGGCGTGTACGTGCACGGCCTGCTCGGGCTACCGAAGGCCGTCCGCGTGGTCGAGCTGAAGCAGGCCTGCTACGGCGGGATGGCCGCGGTGCAGCTCGCACTCGGCATCGTCGCCCGGGCCCCGCACGAGCGGGTGCTCGTCATCGCCGCCGACGTCGCCCGGTACGACGTCGACACCCCGGCCGAACCGACCCAGGGTGCCGGTGCCGCCGCGATCCTGGTGTCCGCCGACCCGGACCTGATCGAGATCGAGCCGGCGGCCGGCGTGTACACGGCGGACGTCGACGACTTCTGGCGGCCGAACGACCGCTCCACCGCGCTGGTCGACGGTCGGCTCTCGGTGAGCGCGTACGTCAACGCGTTCGTCGGAGCCTGGGACGACCTGGCGGAACAGGGCGGCCCGGCGTACGACGACATCGCCCGGTTCGTGCACCACCAGCCCTTCACCAAGATGGCGATCAAGGCGCACCGCAAGCTCACGCAGCACGTCGGCGCACCGTTCGACGAGGCCGACCTGGCGATCGGGTTCACCTACAACCGGCAGACCGGCAACACCTACACGGCGTCGCTCTGGATCGGGCTCGCGGCGCTGCTCGACCTGGACGACGACCTGGCGGGGGAGCGGCTGGGCCTGTTCAGCTACGGCTCCGGCAGCGTCGGTGAGCTCATCACCGGCACCGTCCGGCCCGACTACCGCGAGCACCGCCGTGCGGGTCGCGTGCGGTCGCTGCTCGAGGCACGGGTCCCGCTGACGGTCGACGCCTACCGCGCGCTGCACGCCGCGGGTGCCGCCACCAGCGAGGACGTCGAGCGTCCGCGCGTCACGACCGCGCCGTTCCGGTTCGCCGGCGTGCGCGGCGGCGCGCGTCACTACGAGGCGTCCTAGACCGGATACCGGGACGGACGGGAGGCCCGTGGCGGCGCCGCCACGGGCCTCCTGTCCGTCCACTGGTCACGCTGCGGACAGGACCTCGCGTTCCAGCCGCCGGTAGCTGGCCTCCATGCCCTCCGTCATGCCGGTCGCGAGGATCGCGTCCCGCTGCTGGCGGTCCGGGTAGGTGACGAGCAGGGTCATGAGCGTGACGCCGTCGGCTTCGTCGAACTGCAGGTCGTTCGTGTTCGGCGGGAAGGGCGCCCCGGTCATGCGTTCGGTCGACACCATCCGGCGTTCCGGTTCCACGACGAGGTTCTCGCCCTCGAACCCGAAGGGCTCGCCCTCGGTGTCACCCGTCGGCGCCCAGGCCTGCCGGAACGCGCCGCCCGGGGTCAGGTCGTTCTCGTACACCGTCATCTCCCACCCGTCGGGTCCGAGCAGCCACCGGCGCACCAGGTCGGGCTCGGTGTGCGCGCGCCAGAGCAGGTGCCTCGGTGCCGCGAACGCCCGGGTGATCCGGACGTGGGTGTCGTCGAGGACCTCGGTCTCGGTGCCCGCACCGAGGGCCCACTCGCGCAGGTCGGCGAGCACCCGGTCGAGCTGGCCGAACGCCTGCTGGTAGCCCTCGAGCATGCCCATCTCGAGCATCGCGTCGAGGTCGGCGGTCGAGGCGAACGAGGACACCACGGTGACCCGCGAGCCGTCGTCGGCCGGCTCGAACGACAACACGGTCTCGCTGGTGGGGAGCGACTCGTCGACCGTGCCCTCCGGATCGGTGAACAGGTCGCGGAAGACGATGCGACGGTGCTCGTCGACCTCGGTGACCTGCCAGACGGCGTGGAACCGCTCGCCCTGCGGAGACGTCATCCGGTAGTCGGCACGGCCACCGGGGCGCAGGTCGAACGTCGTGAACGTCGCGGGGAACGCGGGCGGTCCCCAGAACCGCTCGAGCTGGCGTGGGTCGGCGAAGGCGGCCCAGAGGCGTTCGACGGGGACGGGGAACTCGGCGACGAGGGTCATCGAGCGGGTGTCGGGATCGGTGTGGACGGACGTGGTGGGCATCATCGCTCCTGGTGTCGTCAGGTGTCGTCTGGTGTTGGGCGTCCGGACGCGTCGCCGTTGAGCAGGTCGCCCAGACGGTCCATCCGGCGGTGCCAGAGGCGGCCGTAGGCGTCGAGGAGGGCACGGACCCGGTCGAGCTGCTCCGGCTCGGCGCGCACGATGCGGGTGCGGCCGCGGGCCTCCTTGCTCACGAGTCCGGCTCCTTCGAGGACGGCGACGTGCTTCTGGACGGCGGCGAACGACATCGAGTAGGCGTCCGCGAGCTCGCTGACGGACGACGACCCGACGAGCGTGCGCCGGACGATGTCACGACGGGTCGCGTCGGCCAGTGCGTGGAACACCCGGTCGACCTCGGCGTCGGACAGTTCGATTCGTACAACCATTTGGTTGTAGGTTACGTCCGGCCGGTCTCGTCCGCAAGGGGGACCTGCCGGTAGTCTTGCCGCGGAGATCGGAGGGGCGATGGCGGAGCAGCTGGGTGCGTCCGGTGCCGTCCGTGCCCTCGTGGCCACCCTGCCTCGTGCACCGCAGCTGTCCGACGTGGTGAGCGGCGTCGGTCGGATGGTCGGCAAGCCCACGCGCGTCGTCGACGTCGACGGGCCGAGTTGGGGTCCGCTCACCGCGCTCGTGTCGCAGTTCGAGCACGAGAACCTGGTGCTCGTGCCGGCCGGCGCACCGCCGCTCTACCGCATGCACTGCGTGCTGCACGAGCTCGGGCACCTGGTGCACGGCGACGTCGGCACACCGACCCGGTCGTCCGTCGCCGAGTTCGCCGCCGGGGGCCACGTCTGCCGTCGCGCGCTCGACGCCGACTCCGGGCTCGTGAGCATCTCCGACGACGACGAGCACTTCGCCGAACGGTTCGCCTACGAGCTCGCGACCGTCCTGCTCGCCGGGGCCACGGGCGCGGACGAGCGGGCCTACGGCTGATGGCCGTCCTGCACGCCGCGGCCTTCTGGTTCGCGGCGCTGATCTTCCTCGCCCGCACGCCGTACGTGCTGCGGAACCCCCGTGGTCGGGCTGCCTGGGGCGCCACCGGCGTCGGGGCGCTCGGGCTCCTGACCCTCGGCAGCGTCGTGCCGCAGCCGGCGCTCGACGGTGCCCTGGGCGGCTCGAACCTCATCAACCTGGTGCAGAACGTCTGCGCGACCGTCGCGTTCTGGCTGATGCTGCGCGCGAGCACGGACGACCTGCCGGAGCGCCCACTGCTGGCACGGCCTGTGGCGCTGCTCCTCGTGGTCGTGGCGTTCACGGTGCCGTTCCTGCTGGTCGAGGAGCGTGGCGGGACCGACTTCCACTTCATCGTGCGCGAGATCGAACAGACCCCGATGTGGCTCTACGCGACCGTGTACATGGTGGGCGTGGGACTGATCGCCGCGACGACACTGCGCCGCGGCGTGCTGCAGAACCCGGTGGCGCTCGTGGTGTTCCGCGTCGGGCTCGCCCTGGTCGTCGTGGCGAGCGTCGACGAGGTCGCCTCGCTCACCGCCGACCACTTCGGACTCTTCCCGGCCGGGGTGCGGGACGGACTGCGCCTGGCCTTCGACCCGCCGTTCTACCTCGGCATCGTGCTCATCGTCGTGGCGATGGCCTCGCTGACGTTCCGGCGGTGGGGCCGTGACCTGCGCCACCGCGGGCACCACCGACGCCTGCGCCGCATCGCCCGTCGGCACGCGGTGCGGGCGGTCGAGCGGCCGGGGGACCCGCAGGCCCGGACCTACGACCTGGTCATCGCGATCCGCGACGCCGAGGTGCAGGGACGGACCCTCGACGACGCCGAACTCGCGCAGGTGCGGTCGGCGGAACGGACCCTGACCCGGAACCTCGGAGGATGACGGCGTGACGATCGTGTGGTGGGTGCTCGGAGCGCTCGTGGTGCTGGCGGCGGTGTCCCTGGCGGTCCTGGTCGTCCTGCGGAAGGTCGTCGGCAGGATCGTGCTGCCGGGTGGCCATCGGTGGACGCCCGTGATCGAGTCCGACGCGGACTCCGTGCGGCTGCCGATCACCGACGACACCGTGCGGCCGGGGGAGTACGGGCTGTGGCACGACGGCCCGGGGCACACCACCGTCGGGCCGGTGCTCGAGGTCGACGAAGCCGCCGGGTTCGTGCGCCGGGCCGTGGTGCGGACGACCGGCGCGGTGTCGTCGCGGGTGCGGTGGAGCGGGCACGTGTACCCGGACCCGGCGGCGATGGACGTCGACTGGTCCGAGGTGTCGCTGCCGACGCCGGTGGGGCCGGCGCCAGCGTGGGTGGTGCGGCCCGGGCCGGACGGTGCTGCACGCCCGGACCGCGGGGCTGCGCAGGGTGCCGACCCTGCGGCCGCCCGGACCTGGGCCGTCCACGTGCACGGGATCCGGACGACCCGGGTCACCGCGCTCCGGACCGTCCCCGCGGCGCTCGAGCTCGGCTGGACCTCGATCGTCCCGTCGTTCCGCGGCGACGGCGAGGCCCCGTGGGAGGGCCGGGCCTCGCACCTCGGCACGCGCGAGTGGGCGGACGTCGAGGTGGCGCTCGACCACGCCGTCGCGAACGGGGCCGAACGGCTCGTCATCGTGGGGTGGTCGATGGGCGCGACGATCACACACGAGCTCCTCGCCCGTTCGGCGCACCGCGACCGCGTGGCCGGGATCGTGCTCGTCGCCCCGGCACTGGACTGGGCCGTCACCGTCCGGTCCCAGGCCCGTCGCGCGGGGCTGCCGGGCCCCGTGGTGGGCGCTGCCCTCGGGGCGATGGCGACGCCGGTCCTCTGCCGGCTGGTGGGGCTGCGCTCGCCGGTCGACGTGCGGGAGCTGTCCTGGTTGCGTGCGCCGCGGCGGCTGCCCCCGACCCTGCTCATCCACTCCACCGGGGACACCACGGTGCCGTTCTCGGCCAGTCAGGAGTTCGCCGACGCCCACCCCGGCACGGTCACACTGGCGGTCAGCGAACCCGCCGAGCACGCCTGGGAGCGCAACGTCGACGCCGTCTGGTTCGACCGCACCATCACGAACTGGGCGTCCGGTCTCGCGCACACCGGAACACAGGAGTAGAAGGAGCCATGGGGCAGCTCATCTACGACGGCCGACCGCTCGACCTGCGGATCGACGACCGCGCGCTCACGCACCTGCAGATCGTCATCGTCAACATGCTCCGGCGCGATCACCGCTTCGCGTTCTCGTGGAAGGACGACGTCGTCCACGGCAACGGTCGCAGCACGATCTGGCTGAACCCCAACGTGAGCCTGCACTTCAAGTTCACCGGCAGCCGGGTGCCGTCGATCAACCGCAGCTGGCTCGAGGACCTCTACGCCTCGGCCACCTCGGGGTCCGGGCTCGTGCTGACCCCGGAGCCGCAGGACACCAGCACGGCGGCCGACTCCGCGTGGTCGCGGGCGGTGGCGCCCGGCGACGCGGACGACGCCTCGGGGACACCGAGCGGGAGCACCGCGCGCTGATCCCGGCGCGGTAGCACGTGCGCTGGTCCCGGCGCGGTAGCACGTGCGCTGGTCCCGGTCAACGGGTTCCGCTCGGACTCTCCACCGTCGTACCGTTTCCGTACCGCGGTCGGCTGTCGTCCCCCGCACCGGTCTGCTCGGGCTCCGGTGTTGACAGAGTCCGCGGCAGGAGGGGAACCCGAACAGTCCGTGACGCACAGCGAGTCCGGTGCCGACCAACCACCGGTCGCCGAGAATCGCGAGGGACGCGAGTCCCGGATCAGGGGACTCGCTGCACGCATCACCGACGCTGTGCGTCGACGACGCGTGCGTCACACTGCAGGGCCCGCCGGTCCGCCCCCATCGACCGGCGCTCCTCCGGGACCGCCCCGGCCATCGGATTCGGGTTCCGTGGCCGGGGCGGACTCATCAGGCCTGCGTGCAGAGCCGCCGTCGCACCCGCACGGGGCTCCGCCGTCACGCGGGCCGCACGCCGTGTGCGGCTCAGTAGACGTCGCGCACGTACCGCTTCGCGCGACGCAGGTCCGCCAGGTAGGCCTGCGCGTCGTCCTCGCCGCGCCCGCGTCCGGTCCGGATCACCTGGAGCAGTGCGGCCTCGACGTCCTTCGCCATGCGTGAGGCGTCGCCGCACACGTACAGGTGGGCGCCGTCCTCGAGCCAGGCGAACAGCTCCGCCGAGCGCTCGAGCATCCGCGTCTGCACGTAGACCTTCTCGGCCTGGTCGCGCGAGAACGCCAGGTCGAGGCGGTCGAGCACACCCTGCTCCTGCAGCTCGGTGAGCTCGTCCTGGTACACGAAGTCGGTGTCCCGGTGCTGGTCGCCGAAGAACAGCCAGTTGCGCCCCGTCGCGCCGGACACCGCGCGCTCGTGCAGGAACCCGCGGAACGGCGCGACCCCCGTGCCCGGTCCGATCATGATCATCGGGGCCGACTCGTCCGCCGGCACCCCGAACGACACGTTCGGCTGCAGGTAGACGTCGACGGTGCCGTCCGGGTCGACCCGGTCGGCCAGGAACGTCGACGCGACGCCGGCGTACATCCGGTGCGGGTCGCCGTAGCGCACCGACGCGATGGTCAGGTGGATGCGGTCCGGGTGCGCCAGCGGGCTCGACGAGATCGAGTACTGGCGCGCCTGCAGCGGCCGCAGGTTCGGCAGCAGCTCGTCGAGTCCCGGGGCGGCCGGGCCGGCGTCGCGGAGCAGGTCGAGGACGTCGCGTCCCCAGAGCCAGCGGTCCAGCTCGTGCTTGTCGCCGTGCGCCACGACGGCCGCGAGCTCGCTCGACGGCGCGCGCTGCACCAGGTCGGCGATCAGGTCCTTCGAGGGCGTCCGGATCTCACGGTCGGTCCGCAGGACCTCGGTGATCGGCCGGCCGTCGAACGCCTCGCCGCCGTTCGCGCCGACCTGCTCGAGCAGGTCGGCCACGAAGACCTCGTCGTTCACCGGCACGACCGCCAGGGCGTCGCCGGCCGCGTACTCGATGCCCGAGTCGCCGAGGTCGAACTCGTAGTGCCGGATCTCCTTCGCGCTGCGCGGCGAGGAGAGCAGCCGGTTCTCGACCAGGCGCGACGGGTACGGGTTGCGCTTGTTCCACTGCGACCCCGGCCGGGAGGCACGGCTCGCGCCCGCCCCGCCGGTCGCGCCGGCACCGTCGCCGGCACCACCGCCCGGGGTCGCGCCGGGTGCAGCTGTCGCGCCGGCCTCGGCGGCGAGGCGGTCGAGGACCGCCGCGGTCCACAGTGCGGCCGGGTCCTCGAAGTCGACGTCGCAGTCGACACGGTCGTGGATGCGGGTCGCGCCGAGCTGCTCGAACCGGGTGTCGAGGAGCTTGCCGGCCTGGCAGAACTCGTCGTAGCTCGTGTCGCCGAGTCCGAGGACGGCGTACTGCAGCCCCTCGAGCCGCGGCACGGTGCTCGCCTGGACGGCGTCCCAGAACAGCCCGGCGTTGTCGGGCATCTCGCCCTCGCCGTAGGTCGAGGTGACGACGAGCACGTGCGACATCTCGGCCAGCTGCTCGGGGGTGACGGCGTCAAGCGCACTGGCACGACCGCCGAGTCCGCGGGCCTTCGCGCCGGCGACGAGCTCGTCGGCCAGGAACTCGGCGTTGCCGGTCTGGGTGCCGAAGAGCACGTCGATCGTCGTCGTGGGCGCGCTGGCTGCGACCTTCTTGCCGGCGGCGGCGATGCCCGCGATGAACCCGGCGAGCCAGGACTCCTGGGCGGCCGAGAACGGTGCGTCGACGGGGATCAGCGACCCGGTCGGGGGGAGCAGGCTCACGCGGTCACCGCCTCGGTCGGTGCCTGCGGTGCACGGCGGGCGATGTCCTCGAGCGCCGCGGTGGCGAGCAGCTCGTCGAAGCGGGCCTCGCGGACGCGACCGTCGTTCTTGGCGTTCTGGTGCATGATCCACCCCGTGGTGCCCGGCGCGTCCATGCTGCGGTTGTTCCGCTGCGTGAGCGCGCGCTTGTAGTCGTCGAGCCGCTTGATCGCGATGAGGGTCGCGAGCTGGTCGTCGGCGAACCGGTCGAGCGTGCCGCGCAGGTACTTCACGACGCGCTGCTTGACGGAGAAGTCCTCGGTGAGCACGAGGTTCTTGACGGCCTCGGCGACCCGCGGGTCGGCGGCACCGAACGCACCCGGGACGCGCTCGAGGGCGACGTCCTGGGCGACCCCGAGCACCGTGTACGACGACAGCAGCGAGAACATGTCCTCGCCCTGGTCGCCGAGCGCCGGGGCACGGCCGTCGAGCACCGTGCGCTGGTCGCGGTAGTCGAGCTTGAACGCGCGGAGCTTGTCGGTGGCGATCGAGGTCGCGAGCTCGTCGAGGAGGTCGGGCCTGGTCGCCGCCGCGAGGATCTCGCCGGCGTCCTGCGTGAGCAGCAGGGCACGCGGCATGCCGACGTACACGTGCGCTCGGGCGGTGTCCCACTCGGCGAGCAGCCGGTCGGCCAGGGCCGAACCGGTCGCCTCGAGGTGCCACTCGAGCAGCAGGCGTGCGGCGGACTCGTGGAAGGCACCGCGCTCGGTGTCGGTGACGGGGAACACCAGGAGCGAATCCGTGCTGGCCCGCTCGGCGACCTGGCCGGACGGGTCGTACTGGTACAGGAACCCGCCGGACATGCCGTTGCCGAGGCCCTTGCCGAACGCGCCGAGGTTGAAGACGGCGCCACCGGTCATGTACTCGCAGCCGAAGTCGCCCACGCCCTCGACGACGGCGGTCGCACCGGAGTTGCGGACGGCGAACCGGTCACCGGCTTCGCCCTCGACGAAGGTGCGTCCACCGGTCGCCCCGAACAGCGCGAAGTTGCCGACCAGCACGTTGCCGCCCTGTTCGGCGCTGCCGCCACCGGGGGCGCGGACGATGATCCGTCCGCCGCTCTGGCTCTTGCCGACGCCGTCGTTCGCGGTGCCGGTGTGCTCGAGCACGACGCCGTCGTTGTTGAAGACGCCGTAGGACTGCCCTGCCGAGCCCTGCGTGCGGATCGTGACCGCGCCGTCCACCAGCCGGCGGCGTCCGCGGTCGTCCGTCGTCACGGCGGGCAGGCCCTGGACGTCCTCGGCGCCGAGCTCGTGGTTGAGCAGGCGCTCGAGGTCGATGCCGAGCTGGCCGCCGACCGACTTGTCGGCGTTGCCGAGCAGCACGCCGTGCACGAGTACGTGCTCCTGCGCGTGGTCGACGAGCGCGGTGCGGACGCGCTCGAGCAGGGCGTCGTCGGTGTGGAAGTCCTTCTCCAGGTACTCCGGGTCCGCGACGATCTTCTCGGGCACCTGGGCGAGCAGGGCGCGGGCGTCGAGCCGGCCCACGCTGGCCGGGTGGTCCAGGAGCTGCAGCAGGTCGGTCCGGCCGCGCGCCTCGCGCAGGGAGCGCAGGCCGAGACGGGCCAGGATCTGCCGCACGTCGTGGGCGATGTTGAGCAGGTACTGCGCGAGCGCGCGGGGGTCGCCCTCGAACGCCTCGGCGTTCGTGGTCAGGCCCGCCGGGCACTTCACGTTGCAGTTCTTCGCCATCACGCAGCCGAGCATCATGAGCGCGGTCGTGCCGAACTCGAAGCTGTCGCCGCCGAGCAGGGCGCTCGTGACGACGTCGCTGCCGGTCTGGTGCGCACCCGAGCAGCGGAGCGTGACCTTCTGGCGCAGGCCGTTCGCGACCAGGGCCTGGTGCACCTCTGCGACGCCGATCTCCGCGGAGCGGCCGGCGTACTTCAGGCTGGTGACCGCCGCGGCGCCGGTGCCGCCGGTGTTGCCCGCGACGTTGATCACGTCGGCCCCGGCCTTCGCGACGCCGACCGCGATCGTGCCGATGCCCTCGGACGAGACGAGCTTCACGATCACCCGGACACGAGCGGCCTTGCAGTCGTGGATGAGCTGCGCGAGGTCCTCGATCGAGTACGTGTCGTGGTGCGGCGGCGGCGAGATCAGCTCGACGCCCGGCGTGCCACCACGGGCCGCGGCGATGTCCACCGTGACCTTGGGTGCGGGCAGCTGGCCACCCTCGCCGGGCTTCGCGCCCTGGCCGATCTTGATCTCGAGCTCCTCGAGCATGGGGTCGGCGAGGTAGCCGGCCCAGATGCCGAAGCGGCCCGAGGCGAACTGCTTGATGCGCGAGCCGCGGATGGTGCCGTACCGGGAGTGGTGCTCGCCGCCCTCACCGCTGTTCGACATGCCGCCGACCATGTTCGTGCCGTGCGCGACGGCCTCGTGGGCGGTGGCGACGAGCGCACCGTGGCTCATCGCACCGGAGGCCAGTGTCCGGGTGATCTCGTGGGCCGGCTGCACCTCGTCGAGCCCGACGCTCGCCGGGGCGCTCTGCAGCAGCGCGAGCAGGGCGACGGCCGCACCGGTGGCGCGGAGCGTCACCCCGGTGTCGTCGACGGCGTCGACGTCGATCTGCCCCGGGTGGAGCAGCGCGAGGCCGTCCGCCAGTGCCGCGTGGCGCAGTGCACCCGTGGACCCCGTCGACGTGAGCTCCAGCCGGAACCGCTCCGTGCCTCCCGGCAGGTCCTGGTCGTCCGACGGACGCGAGCCGGAGAGCCCGCGCACGGTGACGCTGGCGTTGCCGCTCGTCGAGAAGCGGCCGAGCTCGCGGGCGAAGTCCTCGGCCGTGTCGATCCCGGTGACGTCCGCGGGCAGCGCGAGCACGTCGCGGAGCGCGGCGGGACGACGGGACCGCTCGTCGTGGGTCGTCTGCAGGAACGTGACGTACCCCGGCGTGATGCGGTGCGCGTCGATCTCGGCATCGCTCAGTCGGTCGTACCCGGTGTTCCGGTACGCGGCGTCGGTGATGCCGAACGAGTCGTCGAGCTGGCCGAGCGTGAGCAGGCGTAGCGCGTCCGAGTCGCCGGAGCGTTCGAAGGCCGGGCGCTCCTCGGTCATGCCACCGAACCCGCGGACGCTCGCGACGCCGAACGAGTGGCCGGCGCCGTCGGAGCGTTCCTTGAACAGCCCGAGCAGCGGGACCTGGCCCTCGGACGCCACCGAGCGGGCACGCTCGTGCCAGTCCGTCGCCGCCTGGGCGATGCGCGCGAAACCGACGCCGCCGACCGGTGCCTGCATGTGCGGGAAGATCCGCGCGAGCACGTCGTCGCCGGTGTCGAGGTAGTTCGGCTCGAAGAACTCGCCACCGATGTAGCTCTCGGCGGTGCAGAGGCCGACGCGGCCCATGGTCTTCGCCAGGGCCTTCTCGGCGGCCTTGCGGAACTGCTTCAGTGCGAGGTCGGTCGCGGTCAGCTCGCCGGCGGGTGCGGGTGCGGCGGGGTACTTCTCCTCCGCACGCAGCCGAGCGCTCAAGCTGTACACAGCGGCGGCACCGAAGCCCAGCGCGGTCGCGACGTGGTGTGACGATGGCAGCTGACCGCTCTCCGCGACGACGGACACCCGCAGGCGCAGACCGGTCTCGATGAGCCGCTGGTTGACGGCGGCCACGGCCAGGATCACGGGGAGGGGCGCACGGGTCGACGACACCTCGCGGTCGGTCACGACCGCGATCCCCCCACCGCGCGCCGCGAACGCCTCGATCGCGTCGCACAGCGCGTCCAGCGCGCCGCGCACCGCGTCGGCGTTGGCCTGCTCGTCGTCGGGCACCGGCACGTAGAGCATGTCGAAACGTTCGAGCGGCACGATGTCCTGCTCGCGCAGCCGCACCATGTCGAGGTGCCCGAGGATCGGGGACTGCACGACGAGCTGACGCCCCGTGGTGCCCGTGCCGTCCGGCTTCGCGCCGAGCGCGACGCGCATCGACATCCCGTCGGCCTCGCGGATCGAGTCGAGCGGCGGGTTCGTCACCTGGGCGAAGCGCTGCGAGAAGTACTTCGCCATGCCGCCCTCGGTGTCGCTCAGGGCGTTGATCGCGTTGCCGTAGCCCATCGCCGAGATGCGCTCCGACCCGTTCTGCAGCATCGGGTCGAGCATGAACCGGAAGCTCTCCTGGTTCAACGAGTACGCCACGTACCGCCCCGCGAGCGACAGGTCGCCGTCGTAGCCCAGGGTGGACGTCGTGCGCTCGTAGTCCGGAGCGGGCACGTCGTCCAGGTTCACGCGGGCGGCGTCGAGCAGGGCGCCGTAGTCACGGCGGGCCGCGAGCATGTGCAGCACCTCGCCCGTGCGCATGCGGGTGCCGGTGCGGTGGTCGACGACGAGCATGCCGCCGGCCTCGATGCGGCCGCGGTGGACGACCTCGTCGGCGTCGAACTCGACCTGGCCGGCCTCGGACGACACCATCAGGTACTCGGCCGTCTCGACGGTGCGCAGCGGCCGCAGGCCCAGGCGGTCCAGGCGGGCGCCGACGACGTCGCCGTCGCTGAAGATCACGGCGGCGGGGCCGTCGTTCTTCTCCTCGTACAGCGAGAAGTACTCGAGCATGTCCCGGACGTCCGGGGTCAGGGTGCGGTCGTTCTCCCACGCCGGCGGCATGAGCGAGACCACGGCCTCGATGATCTCGAGCCCGTCGTCGAACACGCGGCTCTGCAGGGTCTGGTCGAGTCGGCTCGAGTCCGACTGCCCGGGCGGACGCACGATGCTCCGGGTGCGGGCCCGCGCGAGCGCCTCGTCCGACAGCCGGTTCTTGCGGTCGGTGTTGAGCTCGCCGTTGTGCGCCATCAGGCGGAACGGCTGCGCCATCGTCGGGTGCGGCTCGGTGTTCGTCGAGAACCGGGTGTGGAAGTACAGCGTCCGCACCGAGTGCCGGGGGTCGCGGAGGTCGGTGAAGTACCCGATCACCTCGCCCGAGTTCAGCCGGCCCTTCAGGATCTGGGTCCGGGCGCTGAGCGAGAGCGGGTACAGGGCGGCGTGCTCGGCACGCTCGGCGGCGGCCTGCGCGTAGGACACCGCCTCGATCGCGAGCAGGGCGCGGTTCGCGGCGGCGTCGACCTCGGTGCGGTCCCAGTCGGACGGTGCACGGAAGACCCACTGCAGGATCGGCAGCTGGTACTGCTCGGCCTCGGGGCGCGCGACGGAGTGGTCCACCGGGACGTCGCGGACGAGCAGGAGCTCGAAGCCCTGCTGCTCGATGGCGTCCGTGACGGTCTGCTGCGCACGCGCGCGCTCGGCGTCCGCGGCCGGGCCGGCGCCGCTCGGCACGAAGCAGTTCGCGACGCCGAAGTGCCCGGCGCGCAGCTGCTCGCCGGTGATCGCGCTGAAGAACTCCACCGACAGGTCGATGCTGACGCCCGCGCCGTCACCGACACCCTCGGCGGACTTGCCGCCGCGGTGCGGGATGGAGCACAGCGCTTCGTCGCCCTTGCGGATGACGTCGTGGCTCGGTGTCCCGTCGAGACGGGTGATGAAACCGACGCCGCAATCGCTCGATTCGCGGGCAGGGTCGTAGAGACCGAAAGAGGTGGGGTTCACGTGCGGGTCCAGTGGGGCGTTGCCGGCAGCGGACGGCGCGGGCTGCATCGATGGAGCGCTCGCCGCGGGCAGACCGATGGTGGCAGTCGGGCCCTGTGGGGTGGTGGTGCGGTACGGCGATGCTACGGCTTGGTATACCGACCGTGCAACACGGGTGGTGTGGCGCACCGTGCGGCGTTCTCGCGGTGGTGCGAGGGTGATCGCTCGGTGCGAGGCCGCAGCGCCGCACGGAGCGGACGACCTCGCACCGGATGGGCGGCGCGGCGGGTCGCTGCCGTGCTGCTCGCGGTGTCAGGCGGCGCGGTCACCGGTGCGTTCGGCGGTCGCGATCGGTTCGGTGACCGCCGTGCTGGCGTCGGCCGCCGGGGTGGTGCCGGGGCGGATGAGCTCCGGGCGCCGGCGAGCACGGAACACCCACGCCTTGAACAACACGAACCGCACGCCGGTCGCCACCAGGTTGGCTGCCGTCAGCACCGCGATCTCCGCACCGTGCAAAGCGCCCGGTACCGACGCGTGCAGCACCACCAGCGACCCCGACGTGATCGCCCAGGCGACGCCGAACACGACCAGGCCCTGCACGTGGTGCCGACCCGCTCCCGCACGGCCTCGCACCCCGAACGTGAACCGTCGGTTCAGAGCGGTGTTGCCGATCGCCGTGACCAGCAGCGCGAGGAAGTCTGCGGTCTGGGCACCGATCGCCGGCCGGAACAGGGCGTACAGGGCGGCGAACGCCAGGGTCGAGAGCACCCCGATCGCCCCGAACCGCAGGACCTGCCCGAGGAACCCGACGCTCGGTGGGCTGAACGGCTGCCGACCGATCGCCGTGTAGACCGTGCTGATCGGCACCCGCCCGGTGGCGATGTTCCTCGACACCCGCCACATGCCCTTCAGGTCCTCGGTCGCGGTCGACGCGATGTGCACCGAGGAGTTGACGTCGTCGACCCAGTCGACGGGGACCTCGTGGATGCGGAGTCCCGCGTGCTCGGCCAGCACGAGCAGCTCGGTGTCGAAGAACCAGGCGTCGTCCTCGCACAACGGCAGCAGGTGGTCGGCAGCGGCCTTCGTGACCGCCTTGAACCCGCACTGCGCATCCGAGAACGACACCCCCATCGTCGTCCGGAGCAGCAGGTTGTACGAGCGCGAGATGAACTCCCGCTTGCTGCCGCGCACCACGCGCGACGAACCTGCCAGCCGGGTGCCGATCGCCAGGTCCGAGTGCCCCGACAGCAGGGGTGCCACGAGGGGGTCGAGCGCGGCGAGGTCGGTGGACAGGTCCTCGTCCACGTAGACGAGCACGGTCGCGGGCGATGCCGCCCAGACCTCCTTGAGTGCGCGGCCCCGGCCCTTCTCGGGCAGGTGCACCGCGTGGACGCCGGGGAGCATCGCGGCGAGGTCGTCGGCGATCCGGGCGGTGTCGTCGGTCGAGGCGTTGTCCGCGATCGTGATCCGCCACGAGTGGTGCAACGACGTCCGGCAGAAGGTGTGGAGCCGTCGCACGTGGGCGGCGAGCGTGTCCTGCTCGTTGTAGCAGGGGACGACGATGTCGATGTCGAGGGGCTGGTTCGTCTCCGTCATGCCGCTCATGCTCGGCAGCGGGGCTACGGGGGCCGAGGCAGGGCGCTGTGGCCCGGGTAAGAACGAACACCACGTGAACGCAGCGGACACGACACCTGTCGTCCGGATACCGTCGACGCACGATGACGACCGAGCGCGACGAGGCACGACGGACGGCCGTGCTGCTCCCCGGGGAGCGGCTGGGCCTGGCGCTCGACGAGCGGTGCCCGGAGTTCACGGAGCTGCTGCTCGCGCCACCGTTGCACGGCATCCGACCCGACGGGCACGACTGGCTCCGGCGTCGGTACGAGCAGATCGTCCCGCTCGTGCTCCCGGCGGCACTGCGCGCGGTCGAGCGTGGGGAGCCACTCGACCCGGAGTGCCTGGTGCGGCTCCGCGAGGTCGCAGCCGCCAGCGCCGACGACCCGCAGGTCGACGTCTCGGTCGTGCTCCGCGGCGCCCTGCCCGCGATCCGTGTCTTCGCCCTCGTCATGCACACGGCCACCCGCGAGCACGCGACGACGATCGACCACGCCGGACGGACGATGCTCGCGATGAGCCGGGCATCACTCGTGGCACACGAACTCGGCTCGTGCTGGGCGGAGGCCTGGGCGCAGCAGCGGGGAGGGGCGTCGGGGGACGCGACCGCAGCACTCGGCGCCGACGACATCGACCTGGTGGCGTCGGCGCCCGGCCTGGACGAGACCGAGGAACGGATGCTGGCGCTCGCCGCCCGCGGGCTCTCGAACGACGCGATCGCCAAGGAGACCGCCTACAGCCGGCAGGCCGTCGCCTGGCACCTCGGCCGGCTCATGAAGTCCTGGAACGCGCCGAACCGGACGGCGCTGGTGTCGGTCGCCTTCGTCCGGGGCTGGATCCGGTCCCGGCGCGACCTCAGGCTCGCTGCGCGCAACCGGCCGTCGGCGATCGAAGCGGCGCGGACGGACGACGACGCTCCCTGAGGTCGACCGCACACGGGGACGCCCCCGGGGACCGAGGTCCCAGGGGGCGTCGCCGACGAACGGGGTGGTCAGCCGCCGTTGACGTGGATGACGTTGTCGATGCGTTCGATGGTGCCGAACGCACCCCAGTTCAGCCAGCCGCCGTCACCGTTGTTGGTGATCTTGCCGGGGCCCTTGAACCAGTAGATGACGTAGTTGCCACCCTTGATGTCGATCGACTGGGCGTCCGCGACGTCGCCCTCGACGGTGATGTCCTGGTTCTTGTTGACCACCGCGACGGTGAGGCGGTCGGGGTTGCCGGCGTTCCAGTAGCCGACGTCGAGTGCCGACTGCACGGCGCCGCCGCGATCACTCTGGTCGTTGACGGCGTCCTTGATCGCGTTGACGATCGCGACCGGGTCGAGGTTGACGTTGACGCTGCCGCCGACGGACGACGAGGTGCTGGGCGGCGCGGGCTCGGCGGCCTGCGCGGGGGCTGCGACGAACGCCCCGGCGATGACGGCGCCACCGAGGGCGGTGCCGGCGAGGAGCTTCACGGACGTGCGCTTGAACGAGTTCATGATCGTGTTTCCCATCTCTGCAGTGGTGACCCGTTCGGGTCGTCTTGCTCGGACAGGACCCAGCCTGCGTGCGCTCCGACGCGGATGCACGCGATGCGCCTCGACGTTGGTCGATCGTCTGACGATCCGGACGACGCCGGATCGCCGTGCCATCGTCTGCCGGTCCTGGCGTGTGACATGGCACGGTGGTAGCGTGATCGTGCTCGTTGCGTTGAGCTTCGAGAAGTGGACCCGAGACCCATCCGGACGGTTGGGCGCTCGGGTTCTGCGCGTTTCAGACGTCGATCACGGTGATCTCCGGTGGACAACGACGTCTCCAGTCGCCGCCCTTCGCCCACGCCCACCCGACTGCATCCGGCAGGGCCAGGAGCGGCTCGTGTGCAGCCGTCTCGTGGCGGTGGACCAGACGGGCGCCACCCGAGTCCCGCGTCGCCTCGACGATCCACTGTCGGTCCTTGCGGATGAGTGTCTCGTCCCGTTCGAAGCACACGCTGACGCGCGGGGACACCGCGGTGGCGGCGACGAGTCGTCTGAGGCACGCAGCACGGCGTGCTGTGTCGGATCGCCCGTCCTTGACGGCACGGAAGACCGCGACCTTCACCGGTAAGGACGCGATCGTGCTGAGGATCAGCCGGCGACGGGCGTCGCTCTCCTTCCGCATGTGCAGGCGCGACTGCCCACGCAGGACGAGGCCGGTGAGTGCCGACCGTGCGGCCCGTGTCGATGAGCGTTCGAGGCAGACGGCGACGAGGAGGTAGTCCTTGACCTTCGACTCATCGACGAAGATCTCTCGGTACCCGTTCGTCGCTGTCGTCACCACCGCGTCCCCACGGCGTACCACTCTACATATCAGTGGCGCTCTCGGTCAGCGGGGCAGCAGGATCTGCACGATCGCGACGACCGCGAGTGCCGCGATCGGGACGCCCGCGATCCAGGCACCCGCCCGCATCTGCGTCCGGCGGACCGTCGGCGGTGCGTGCGAGGAGCGCGCGAACTCGGTCGCGGCCACGAGCTCTGGCGCCGCGGCGGGCGGAGCGGCTTCGGGCTGGGGGCGGTCGTCCTCGAACGCCGGGACCTCGACCACCAGGTCGGTGGGGTCCGGGCGGCCCGGGAGCTTGTCGTACGCGTTCGTCACGGGGCCTCCTCGTCGGGCGTTCTCGGACCAGTATGCGACCCGGGCGGCGTTCGGTGAGCAGGAGATGTCGAGTGCGGTCGCGGCACTCGACATCTCCTGCTCACGAAGCGCCCGAAGCGCACGAAGCGCCCGAAGCGTCCCCCGTCGACCCGCCCGAAGCGCCCCCCGTCGACCCGCCCGAGGCCGGCAGGTCCACGGTGAACGCGGTCCGTCCGGGCTCGGACGCGACCCGCACACCGCCGCCGTGCGCCAGGACCACGGCCCGCACGATCGCGAGCCCGAGGCCGCTCGTGCCGTGCTCCCGTGAGCGCGAGGCCTCACCCCGGGTGAACCGGTCGAACAGGGTCGCCAGGGACTCGGTGGGGATCGGCGGCCCGTCGTTCGCCACGACGAAGCGGACGACGGCACCTCCCGACCCGGGCACCGACTGCAACGACACCACGACGGCCGTCCCCGGCGGCGTGTGCGTCCGGGCGTTGGTCAACAGGTTCGTGACCACCCGCCGGAGCTGCACCTCGTCGCCGGCCACGCTGACCGGCTGGTCGTCCACGATCTGCAACGTCCACCGGTGGTCCGGCGCGGTCGCACGGGCGTCCATGGTGGCCTCGACCACGAGCGACGTCAGGTCGAGCGGCTCGCGGACGACCTGCGACGCCGGCGACTCCGACGCCAGGGCCGAGGCGTCGAGCCGTGCGAGCAGCAGCAGCTCGTCGACGAGGTCGCCCATCCGGACGGCCTCGCGTCCGATCCGTTGGACGTTGCGGTGCACGGTGTCCAGGTCGGCAGTCCGCTCCGACAGCTCGGCGTACGCCCGGACGGTGGCGATCGGGGTCCGCAGCTCGTGCGAGGCGTCGGCGACGAACGTCCGCATGCCGGCCTCGGCGTCACGACGGACGGTGAGCGCCCGGGCGACGTGGCCCAGCAGCCGGTTCAGCGCGTTGCCGACCTGCGCGACCTCGCGGTTCGCGCGCAGGTCGGAGTCGGACACGCGGACGGGGATGTCCGGGTCGCCGCGTTCCAGGTCGAGCGCGGTCACGCCGGACGCCACCGCGGCGACCCGTTCGAGCGGCCGGAGCGATCGACGGACGAGCACCGTGAGGGCCCACGAGGCGACGGCGAGCCCGAGCACCGTGACGACCCCGATGACGAGCAGCAACCGAGCGATCGCGGCGTCGAGGTCACCGAGGGGGAGCGCGGTGACGAACACGTCGCCGTCGTCGCCGACCGCCTGCACCCGGTAGTCGCCGAGCGCGCCGAGTCCGACCGTCACGGGGTCGCCGCCGGTCTGCACCGCGGCGAGGGTCCGCTGCTGCGCCGCCGTCAGACGGCGCTGGTCACCGTCACCGTCGGTGTAGCCACCGAGCACCACGTCGCCGTCGCGGACGATGGCGATGACCGTGCCCGCCGACTGCCCCGGCGCACCGATGAAGGCGTTGTCGGGATCCGGCGGATCATCGGAGTCCGACGACGAGGACGAGGACGACGACGACCCCGGCGGTGGCCCGGACGCCCCCGGCGGCGGTTCGGCCCCGTCCCGTCCGCCGACGGTCCGCATCGCCGCCGTCGACAGCTCCGCGTCCAATCGGTCGACCAGGTACCCCCGGAACGCGACGACGGTCACCGCCCCCACGACGACGTTCGTCGCCACGAGCAGCAGGGCCACGGCCGCCACGATCCGCCAGCGCAGCGACGGCACACGCCCGGTGCGCCCGGGGCGGCTCACGTCGCCGGCCGGAGCACGTACCCCGCCCCACGGACGGTCTGCAGCATCGGCTCGCGTCCGGCGTCGAGCTTCTTCCGCAGGTACGACACGTACATGTCCACCAGGTTCGACGACGTGCCGAAGTCCATGCCCCAGACGCTCGCCAGCAGCTGCTCGCGGGACAGCACCCGGTTGGCGTTCCGGGCCAGGTGCCGCAGCAGCTCGTACTCGGTCGGCGTGAGCTCGATGCGTTCCCCGGCACGGCTGACCGAGCGGGCGTCCTCGTCGAGCCGGAGGTCCCCGACCACGACCTCGGCGCTCACCCCGGCCGCGGCGACCCGGGCCGAGGTGCGCGCCAGGATCCGCGCACGGACGAGCAGCTCCTCGATGCCGAAGGGCTTGGTCAGGTAGTCGTCGCCGCCGCCGGTCAGCCCGGTGAGCCGGTCCTCGGGGGCGTCGCGTGCGGTGAGGAACAGCACCCGGACGCCGTCGCGGGCGTCGCGGAGCCGTTCGAGCACCTCGAACCCGTCGATGTCCGGCAGCATCACGTCGAGCACGATCACGTCGGGCTGGAACTCCCGGGCCGCGAACAGCACGTCGCGCCCGCGGTGCACGGACCGCACGGCCCAGCCGTCGCCCGCGAACGCGAGGGCGACGGCCTCGGCCAGGGCGTGCTCGTCGTCGACGACGAGGGCGCGGACGGGGGAGCCGTCGGTGCGCTGCAGCGGGGGGCCGGGCATGTCCCGGAGCCTATCCACCGCGCCCTCGTCGCCGGTCACTTCGTGCTGCTCAGGTCGTAGACGGTCTGGCCGCCGACGGTCGTCGACTCGTAGTTCGCCGCGACCCACTCCTGGATCGCCGAGGCGGTGGACGAACCGCCGCCCATGCCACCGCCGGAGCCGGACGACACGTAGTACCCGATGTCGCCGTCGGCGACGGACGCCTTGAACTGCGCGAGCGTCGGTGCCGGGTCGCTCGACCAGCCGCCGATCGCCATCACGGCGGTGTCGGTGTCGAGTTCGAGCTGCGCGGCCGACTGCGATCCGTTGACCGCGGCCGCCCACTTCGCGTCGGATGCCTCGAGCAGCTCCTGCAGGGCGGACGAGGTCGACGCACCCTCGCCACCACCCCCGGCCTGGAGGCCCGTCCCCGACCCAGCCTCGGAGGTCGCGTCGTCCGTGCCGTCCTGGCCACTGCCCGGTGCCTGCCCGGTGGTGCCCTCCGGCACCTCGCCGGTCGTACCGTCCGGTGCCTCGCCGGACCCGCCCTCGGGCGGGGTCCCGCCGGGACCCTGCTGGGTGTCCGACGTGCTGTCGGAGCCGCCGTCGTCGGCACCGGAGGTCGACCCACCCGGTCCGCCCGTGCCTCCCGGGAAGCCACCGGTACCACCGCCGCCCATCCCGCCGGAGCTGCTGCCCGCCGGACCGACGCTCGGGATCGAACCGGAGTGCGCGACGGTCGTCGTCGCGAGGGCGTAGGCGGTGGTGCCGGACAGCCCGAACAGGGTGCCGGCGAGGACGCCGACCGTGACGAGCCTGCGCAGCGACGGCACGCTGCCGATGACGATCAGCGCTGCGGACAGCAGCCCACCGGTGAGCATCACCCAGCGCAGCCACGGGAGCCAGGTCGGGTTCTCGTTCAGCAGGCACCAGCCCCAGAACGCCGTGACGCCGATCATCGCAGCCAGGCCGAGGCGGCCGACGAACCGGGCTCGTGCGTGCCAGAGCAGGGCACCGCCGGTGCCGACGAGTCCGGCGATGGCCGGGGCGAGGGCGACCGTGTAGTACGGGTGGATCGTGCCGGACATGTACGAGAACACGAGTCCGGTGACCAGGAGCCAACCGCCCCACAGGACCAGACCTGCGCGTGCGGGATCGGCCAGGTGCCGGCGGCCGACGACGACCAGGCCGACGACCAGGGCGATGAGCGCTGCCGGCAGGAGCCACGAGATCTCGAGCCCCATCTCCGACGAGAACAGGCGGTCCAGACCGGTCGAGCCGCCGAACGAGCCTCCGGCGGTCCCGCCGGTCATGCCGCCGCCTCCGCCGCCGTTGCCCGAGCCGCCGAAGATCCGGCCGAGGCCGTTGTAGCCGAACACCAGGTCGAGGACGGTGTTGTTCGTCGAGCCGCCGATGTACGGGCGCGACTCGGCGGGCCAGAGCCAAACGGCGACGACCCACCAACCGGCGGCCACCACGAGGGAGCCGGCCGCGACGAGCAGACCGGTCACGCGTCGGCCCCAGCCGGTGCGGGCGGCGAACAGGTAGACGAGGCCGAAGGCGGGCAGGACGAGCAGGCCCTGCAGCATCTTCGTCAGGAACGCGAAGCCCAGGGCGACCCCGGCGAGCGCGATCCACTTCCAGCTGCCCTGCGGCAGTGCCCGCACCGTGCAGTACGCTCCGGCGGTCATCAGCAGGACGAGCAGGGCGTCCGGGTTGTCGAAGCGGAACATCAGCGCCGCCGCCGGGGTCGCTGCGACGACGAAGCCCGCGAGCAGGGCGCCGACGTTCGCGGTGGTGGCGCCGAGTCGGGCCAGGGTGCGGCGGACCGTGCCCCAGACCAGGGCGACCGAACCGACGGCCATCAGTGCCTGGGGGAGCAACAGGCTGGTGCTCGAGAAGCCGAACAGCCGGGCGGACAGCACCATCACCCACAGCGAAGCCGGCGGTTTGTCGACCGTGATGAAGTTCGACGAGTCGAGGGAGCCGAAGAAGAACGCCTCCCACGACTTCGTGCCGGCCTGCACGGCGGCGGCGTAGAAGCTGTTGGCGTACCCGGAGATGCTGAGGTCCCACAGGTACACCACGGCGGTCACGGTCAGGAGCGCCCAGAACGCCGGCCGGAGCCAGCGGGCGTCCTCGCGCTCGCCGAGGAACAGTCGGGCGAGGGGCGGGCGGCGCCGATCCCGCGCGGCACTGCGCGCGGCATCGCGTCGGTCGGTCACGGGTATCGGGTACGTGGTCATGTCGATGAGCATCCGGGGCGTTCCCCGACTGCTGCACTGCGCAGGCTGTGTGCGGCCTAAGGACGCACGGTGCGCCCCCTCGCACGGTGCGAGGGGGCGGTCTGCCGTGGTGCGAGGTTCCGCGCTCGGTGCGAGGCACGCGGGGTCGCACGGAGTGTGGAACCTCGCACCGTTCGTGCGGCGCCCCTCGCACGGTGCGAGGGGTCAGGCGTACCGCTGCGCTGCCCGGATCGCGGCGCCGGTGTACGAGCCGCCGAACAGGAACACGTGCAGCAGCAGCGGCGCGAGCTGGTGGAGGTCGACGCGCTCCTGCCAGCCGTCCGCCAGCCGTGACTCCCGGTCGTAGGCGGCGAGCACCGTCTCGAGGCGGGGGAGCCCGAACAGCCCGAGCAGTGCCAGGTCGGTCTCCGCGTGCCCGCCGTGCGCGATCGGGTCGATGAGCACGGCGCCGGTCGGTTCGGACGAGTCCGTCGGCCAGAGGACGTTGCCGGCCCACAGGTCGCCGTGCAGGCGCGCGGGTCGGTCCCCGACGAGCGCGGGCTGCGGCGACCCGAGCGTGCCGTCCTGCACGCGTGCGGCGACCCGTTCGAACACGGCGGCCTCGGCGCGGTCGAACCCGCCGGCGTCGACGATGCGGCGGACGAAGTCGCGGATGCGGTACTCGGCGAAGAACTCGCCCCAGGTCGCCGGTGCCTGCTCGGTCGCGACGAACGGCGTGCGCGAGCGCCCATCCGCAGCGCCGCACCGCGGGTCCATCCGGCGGGCGGCGCGCCCCAGTGGTCGGCACCGACGGCGTGCGTGTGCGCGAGGGAGCGGCCGAACCGTTCGGCCTGGGCGGCGGTGGGGGAGCCGTCGGAGATCAGCTCGAGGTCGAGCACGGTCGGGCTCGGGCGCCCGAGCACGCGGGCGATGCGGGTGCCTCCGGTGTCCTCGGCCTCGGCGAGCCAGGCGAGCCCGGCGGCTTCGGCTGCCGCTTCGTCCGCGGTGGTGAAGGTCTTCACGTGCGTCTCGGCCATCGGCCCATCCTGCCGAGGGACCACCGTCGACCGTTCAGCCGACGGTCACCCGGTCACCCGGTGGGGTCCCCGCGCCGGGCCGCGTGCACGACGAGTGCCAGCTGTACCCGGTTCTCGACGCCGAACTTCTCGTACACGTGCCCGACGTGCGTCTTCACGGTGGCCAGGCCCACGTACAGGTCGGCCGCGATCTGTGCGTTGGACGCCCCGTTCGCCACGGCGAGCGCGACCTCCCGCTCCCGCTCGGTCAGCAGGGCGAGCAGCCGGCGCGCGTCGGTGCCGTCCGGAGCGGTGCCGGCCGGTGGTCCGGCCGGTCCGCCGCCCGGACCACCGGTCATCCGGCCGGAGCGGGTTCCGGCCGCGAACGCGATGACCCGGTCGAGCACGGAGGGGGACAGGATCGAGCGCCCGGCCGCCACGGTCCGCACGGCCTGCACGAGTTCGTGCGGCGGGGTGTCCTTGAGCAGGAACCCGCGGGCGCCGGCCTGCAGCGCTCCGAGCACGAGGTCGTCGCCCTCGAAGGTCGTCAGCACCAGGACGGCCAGGTCTGGTCGGCGGCGCAGTTCTCGTTCGGTGGCGACGAGTCCGTCGCACCGGGGCATCCGGATGTCCATGAGCACGACGTCGGGCGCGGTCTCGGCGATGACGCCCGCGGCCTCGAGCCCGTCGCCCGCTTCGCCCACGACCACCAGGCCGTCGTCGCCGCTGAGCACCATGCGGAGTCCGACGCGCACGAGCTGGTCGTCGTCGACCAGGACGACGCGGACGGGAGCGGTCACGGGGTCCACGGCAGCACCGCCTCGACCACGTGCACGCGACCGTCGTCGCTGCCGGCGCGGAAGCTCCCGCCGACGAGTCGGGCGCGCTCGGCGAGCCCGCGCAGGCCGTGTCCGGCCGCGTGCCTGGAGTCGTCGCCGAGCGCAGGTCCGTCGGCCAGTGTGTTCGACACCACCACCCGGATCGCCGGACCGGGGACGGTCTCGACGACGACGTCGACGAGCTCCCCGGGGGCGTGCCTGCGGGCGTTCGTCAGCGACTCCTGCACGATCCGGTAGGCGTGTCGCCCCACGGCGGTCGGTACCGCCGTGCCGTCGGCGTCGACACGCGCCCGGACGGTCGCACCGCCGGAACGCGCCTGGTCGAGCAGTGCGGGCAGGTCGACGAGCGTCGGCTGCGGAGGCGCGGTGCCGGTCACCTCGTCGCCACCGTTCGCCGCGGGGTCGCGCAACACCCCGAGGACGTCGCGCAGGTCGGTGAGCGCGGAGTGCGCCTCGGCCCGCACGACCCCGGCCGCCGCGACGGTCTCGTCGGGGGTGAGCCCCGGGCCGCGGTACTCGAGCGCACCGGCGTGCAGCGCGACCAGGGACAGCCGGTGGCCCAGGACGTCGTGCATCTCGCGGGCGATGTGGGCGCGTTCCTGCTCGCGGGCACGGTCCTCGCGCAGCTGCTGGTCGCGTTCGAGCAGGGCTGCGCGCTCGCGCAGGGACAGCAGCAGCGCCCGGCGCTGGCCGATCCCGATGCCGATCGCGACGAGCAGGGCGATGCCGACGGCGCCGGCGACCACGATCTGCCAGAGCGGCATGGCGTCGCCCTGGGGCGCCAGGACGACGTCGTAGAGCACCGTGGCACCGAGCAGCACCGCACCGGCGACGGCGAGCTCGACGGCCCGGCGCCGGGTGGCCAGTGACACCGTGGCGATCGCGGCCGCCCCGACCGCCAACGTCGACACCGAACTGAGGGCAGCGATGACGACCGTGATCACCAGCGGTGCCCGGTGCCGGAACGGCAGGAGGACGAGGGCCACCAGGCCGGCTCCCACATCGCCGAGGATCAGCGCGCCGACGTGCAGGTCGCTCCAGCCGCGGGTGTCCATCGACGGCCACACGAGCCCCGCGGTGAGCAGCCCGGTCAGGGCCGCGACGACGACACGCCAGGTCTGGGACCACACACGCTGCCCGAGCGGCACGGCGGGGAGCGCGGTCGAGGTCATGCCCCGAGCCTAGGGAGCTGTCGGGACGAGCGGATCCGCCGAAGGTCGGAGCTGCCTGAGCTGCCGGAGCTGCCTGACCGGGGGACTGTCCGTCTCAGACCGCGTCCACCAGGGCCCGCGCCAGCGGGTGCCACGCACGGGACGACGGACCGCTCAGCACCAGGGTCCGTTCGAGCCGCCGGGCCATCGGGATCATCACGAGGTCGGGCGGCAGCATCCCGCGGCCCAGGGTCGGCACGATCGACACGCCCTCGCCCCGCTGGATCATCCCGAACATCGTGCTCATCTCCCGCACCCGGTGGGCGTAGCGGAACGGTCGGCCGTCGAGCTCGTGCAGCTTCTGGATCTGGTACTCGCAGCCGCCGCCGCCCGCCACCAGACCGTCCTCGTGCAGGTCGTCGAGGGTGAGTGCGGGCAGTTCGGCGAGGGGGTGGTCGCGGCGGATCACGGCGGCCATCTCGTCCCGCGCCACGACCACGCCACCGTCGGGCACCGGCGAGGGGTCGACGAGCACGGCGGCGTCGACCGTGCCGGCCTCGAGCCACTCCGGCATCTCGTCGTCGTCCCCCTCGTAGACCTGCACGTCGACGTCCGGCAGGGTCACGGTCCACAGCTCACGGAGCCGCGGCAGCAGGCCCTGGCAGACGGTGGGGACGGCGGCGAGGCGCACGGTGCCGCGCGCCGTGGCGGGCCGGACCACCGCCTCCAGGGCTTCGACCGAGGCGAGCACGCTCCGGGCGTGGGCCAGCAGGCGGTCGCCGAGCGGTGTGGCGGCGGCGACCGTGCCACGGCGCACCACGGGACCGCCGACCTCGCGTTCGAGCCCGGCGACGGCGTGGGACACCGCGGACTGGCCGACACCCAGCGCGGCGGCCGCCGCGGTGAAGGACCCGGCGTCGAGCGTGGCGACGAACGCGCGCAGTTGCTGGACCGACACGGTCATGCGTCCTCCTCATGTGTCCATGAGCGACATGCGTTCGCCACATGCCGCGCATCTGCCGAGACTGTACCTCGTGAACGCCCTCCTCTACGCCCTCGTCGCACTGACCTGGGGTTCGAGCTTCCTCTTCGCGAAGATCGGCCTCGACGGACTCGCCCCGCAGCAGGTCGCCACCGTGCGGACCGTGCTCGGCGGGGCGACGCTCGTCGTGGTGCTCCTGGCGACCCGGCGCCGGTGGCCACGGGAGCCGCGGACCTGGGCGCACCTGGCGGTCGTCGCGGTGTTCCTCAACGCGGTCCCGTCGTCGCTGATGGCGTGGGCCGAGCAGACGGTGCCGTCCGGGCTCGCGAGCATCTACAACGCGACCACGCCGATCATGACGCTGGCCGCGCTCGCGGTGCTCGTGCCGTCCGAACGGCTCCGCGGACGACAGGTGCTCGGGATCGTGCTCGGCATCGTCGGGGTGCTCGTGCTGGTCGGCCCGTGGGACGTCCTGACCGACCCGGAGGTCCTGGCGAGCGTGCCGGGGCAGGTCGCACTGCTCGGCATGACCGCTTCCTACGGCGTCGGGCTCGCCTACCTGCGCCGGGTGGCCGTGGCGAGCGCGTACGACCCGGTCACGCTGGCGACGGTCCAGCTGACGCTGGCCTCCGGGATGCTCCTGCTGGTCGCGCCCGTCATCGCGACCGGTCCGGTGCAGCTGGACGGGAGGATCGTGGCCGCGATGATCGCGCTCGGTTGCGTCGGCACGGGGCTGGCCTACGCCTGGAACACGCGGCTCGTGCAGGCGTGGGGTGCCGGCCGCGCCTCCACCGTCACGTACCTGACGCCGGTGGTCGGGGTGGCGCTCGGGGTGCTCGTGCTGGGGGAGCGGGTGCGGTGGAACGAGCCCGTCGGCGGACTCGTCGTCCTGCTCGGGATCGCCCTGGCGTCCGGGGTGCTCATCCGGCGGCGGGAACCCACGGCGTCCGCGGCCTGACCGGGGCCCCGGGCCGAGCCTGCCTGAGTGGTCCGCCGGTTCGGGCCTGCCTGACCGGTCCGGAGGCTCGGGCCTGCCTGACCAGTCCGGCGGGTCCAGCCGTAGGATCGGCGGTGACGACGACGAGGTCGTCGAGGAAGACGGAGACCGGCATGCACGACACCCACACCACCCGCGCGACCGCGTCGGTCGCGGCGATCCTCGCCGAGTCCGCGGCACGGTACCCGGACGACGTCGCCGTCATCGTGGGCGACGTCCGCACCACCTACGCCGAGCTGTGGGCGCAGACCCTGGCCTACGCAGGGGCACTCCGGGCACGGGGCGTGACCGAGGGGTCGAAGGTGGCGATGCTCGTGCCGAACGTCGCGGACTTCCCCCGCGTCTACTACGCCACCCTGGCCCTCGGCGCGGTGGCCGTGCCCGTGCACGCGCTGCTGAAGCGCCGCGAGATCGAGTACGTCCTGCGCGACAGCGGCGCGACCCTGCTCGTCTGTGCCGCCCCGCTGCTCGGCGAAGGCGCCGCCGGTGCCGAGCTCGCCGGGGTCGACGTCGTGACCGTGCTCGCACCGGCGACGACGGACGACGGGTCCGCGGCCGGCCCCGACCGGCTCGAGGCCCTGGCCGCGCAGAGCGAACCGCTCGACACCTACGTGCCGCGGCACCCGTTCGACACCGCCACGATCCTGTACACGAGCGGCACCACCGGCCAGCCCAAGGGTGCCGAGGGCTCGCACTTCGCGCTGCTCGAACAGGTCAACACCAACCTGATGACCACGTTCGACATGCACCGCGGGGACGTCCTGCTCGGCGCCCTGCCGCTGTTCCACACGTTCGGGCAGACCTGCACGATGAACACCGGGTTCCGGACCGGCGCGACGCTCGTCATGCTGCCGAAGTTCGACGGTGACACGGCGCTCGCCGCGATGGTCGAGCACGGCTGCGGCATCTTCATGGGCGTCCCGACGATGTACATGGCGCTGCTCGACGCCGCGACCCGCTCCGAGGCCCGTCCGACGCTCCGGTACGCGATCTCCGGCGGGGCCTCGCTGCCGCTCGCGGTGCTCGAGCGGTTCCAGCAGGTCTTCGACGCGCCGATCCACGAGGGGTACGGGCTGACCGAGACCTCGCCGGTCGCCACCTTCAACCACGTCGGGCGACCGCCGCGGCCCGGCACCATCGGCACGGCGGTCTGGGGCATCGACGTCGAGATCGCCGACCCCGAGGTCCGCGACGCGATCGTCATGCTGCCGCGCGGCGAGATCGGCGAGCTCGTGATCCGGGGCCACAACCTGATGAACGGGTACCTCGACCGGCCCGAGGACACCGCCGAGGCCATCGTCGACGGGTGGTTCCGCACCGGTGACCTGGGCACGAAGGACGACGACGGGTACCTGACGATCGTCGACCGCACCAAGGACATGATCATCCGCAACGGCTACAACGTGTACCCGCGGCAGGTCGAGGAGGTCCTCGCCACCCACCCCGACGTCGCGATGGCCGCGGTGTTCGGCGTGCCGCACGCGGTCCACGGGCAGGAGATCGAGGCAGCGGTGGTCCTGCGCTCCGGCGCGTCCGTCGAGCCGCAGGTCCTGGTCGACTTCGTCGCCGCCGAGATCGCCGCGTACAAGTACCCCCGGGTGGTGCACGTCCTCGACGCGCTGCCGCTCGGCCCGAGCGGCAAGGTGCTCAAGCGCGAGCTCGTCGACCGCTTCGGCGTCCAGGTGCCCGCGGTCCCGTGACCGGCGGCACGACCGCGCAGGAGCGATCCGTACGCTGACCGGGTGACCGCCAGCCGCACCCCGTCGACCGCACGACTGCTCTTCGCGTCGTCGCACCCGGGGCCCACGGTCACCGTGACCGTCCTCGCCGCGGTGATCGCCGCCGCCGTGGGGCACCCCGTGTGGCTCGTGGTGCTGGTGGCGCTGACGGTTGTCGCCGGGCAGCTGTCCATCGGCCTGGCGAACGACTGGATCGACGCGGACCGCGACCGAGCCGTCGGGCGGAGCGACAAGCCCGTGGCCCGCGGCCTCATCGCCGTCGGCACCGTCCGCGCCGCGGCGTACGCCACCGCCGGGATCGCCGTGGTGCTCTCGCTGTTCCTGGGGCCGGTCGCCGCGGTCGCGCACCTCGTGCTGGTCGCCGCCGGGTGGGCCTACGACGCCGGGCTGAAGCGTTCGGTGTGGTCGGTGGCGCCGTTCGTCGTCGCCTTCGGGCTGCTGCCCGTCGTGTCCGTCGCGGCCGGGCCGGAGGGGCAGTGGCCGGCGTGGTGGGCGATCGCCACGGGGGCCGTCTTCGGCATCGCGATCCACTGCACCAACGTGCTGCCCGACCTGGTCGACGACGACGCCACCGGAGTACGGGGCTTCCCGCACCGCCTCGGGCTCCGCGGCGCGGGGATCGTCGCGTTCGCCTCGCTCGTCGTCGCGGCCGCCCTGGTGCTCGGCGGACAGGTGCTCGGCGACGACCCCGTGCAGGGGCCCGGGATCGTGCTCGCGGTCCTCGGAGCCGTCGTGGTGGCGGTGCTCGCCGTCGTCGGCGTCCGGTTGGTGCTCGCGGGACGCGCATCACGCACCCTGTTCCGGCTGGTCATCGCGTCGTCCCTCGTGCTCGTCGTCGAGCTCGGCTTCGCAGGCGCGCGACTCGTCGCCTGACGACGCGGAACACACGGCGCGACCGCGCGATCGCGCGATCGCCCCGACCGCGCGCCGCGACTGCGCAGAACGCGCGCCGCGACTGCGCAGAACGCGGGCCGTCAGGCCCAGCGCATCGCGTAGAGCCGAGCCAGGCCGTGCGCGGTCGGCAGCGACAGGGCGGTCCGGAGCAGCGCCTCCCGGCCGGTCGCCGTGACGGGGCCGAGCGGACGGCCCAGTGCCATGTTCACCTCGGCCTGCCGTGCCGCGCGGCGGGCGGCTGCCTGGCGGCGGGCGGCGTAGCCCGGCCACGGACCGGCGACGCCGGTGCGGACCGCGCCCGCCAGCAGGGGCGCCAGCTCGGCAGCGTCGAGCCACCCGAGGTTCATGCCCTGCCCGCCGATCGGACTGATCTCGTGGGCGGCATCCCCGACGAGCACGACCCGGCCGACGCCGACGCGCTCGGCAGTGCGGCGGCGCACCCGGAAGCCGCTGGTCATCGAGCAGCTCGCGGGGTCGGGGACGACCCCGGTCCGTTCGGCGACGAGCGCGGCCAGGCGTGCGACGACCGCGGCGTCGGGCGTGCTCGTCCAGCTGCCCTCGGCCGAAGCGAACGCGTCGTCGTCCGGCACCAGGGCGACGTACCGGCGCCGTGCGCCCGGCAGCGGGAAGGACTCGACGACGCCGTCCGGGCCGACGTCGACCAGCGCGGCGGACCGTGCCGACGGCGCCTCGGGGTCGGCGAAGTCACCCATCACGTAGCGGTCCGGGTACTCGCGCCCGGTCGTCCCGATGCCGAGCAGGTCGCGGACGGCGCTCCGCGCACCATCGGCACCGACGACGAAGGCTGCGCGGAGCGTCACGGTGCCGCCGTCCGGTCCGGTCCCGACGGCGTCGACGTGGTCGGCCTGCCGGGACAGCGCGGTCAGGGTGGTCCCGGTCCGCAGGGCGCTCGATGCGCTGGCCCGGAGCAGGGACTCGGTACGGTGCTGGTCGAGGGTGGCCACGTACGGATGGGTCGGCGATGCCCGGTCGAAGCGCAGGGTGCCGATGGTCCGACCGCGGCTCCGGGCCACGCCGGCTCGCACCAGTGACGCCTCGGCGAGCACCGCGGTGTCCACGCCGATCGCGGCGAACGCGTCGAGGGACGGCGGGTGGATGCCGATGGCCCGCGAACCGGTCGGCGGCTCGGCCCGGCGTTCCCACACGCGGACGTCGACGCCCCGCGCCGCGAGGAGTGCCGCCAGGAACAGCCCGACGGGGCCGCCGCCGACGACGAGGACGTCGACGCGTTCGATGGGCACGTCGGCGAGCCTACGGTGACCGTTCACCGCGGCGTTCAGCGAGCAGAAGACGTCGGGTCAGCGGGCCGTACTCGACGTCTTCTGCTCACTCGAGGTGCTGCGCGGGGCTGCTGCCCGGCGACCCGCTCGGACCCGTGCGCGGAACCGCTCGACGGGGACCTCGACGGCGTACGCGGCACCGATCGACACGATCACCACCGCGCCGACCAGGCCGACCGTGCCCCACGGGCCGATCGCGAAGGTGCCGAGCAGGGCGATCACCAGCGGGTGCCAGAGGTACGCCGAGTACGAGACCCGGCGGCCGAACCACGACACCGGCGTCCAGGCCAGGGCGGCCGACACCGGGGAGCGGACCGAGACGAGCCCACCGATCGTCACCGCTGCGATCAGCCCGGTCAGCGGCAGCACGATGCCGAACGTCGACGCGTGCCGCGTCCAGTCGTCGTCGATCCAGAGCAGCACTCCGACCAGCAGCACGAGACCGAGCCAGGTCGCCACGTGCCCGAGGATCCCGGCGGCCCGCACGCGCACCCGTTCGTCGTCGAGCAGCAGAGCCAGTGCACAGCCGATCGCCAGCGGCACGACCCCGAGCACGGGCGAGAAGTAGACGTCGGGCGTGGCACCGCCGCTCGGGCTGCGGTAGCTCGCCCACGACGCCGCCGACGCCCCGACGACCAGGACCCCGAGCCCCGTCAGGAGCCAGCGGCGGCGGACCCGGAGTGCGGCGAGCAGGACCAGCACCGGCGGCCAGACCAGGTAGAACTGCTCCTCCATCGACAGGCTCCACGTGTGCGCGAAGACGCCCTGCGAGGTGTCCCAGAAGGCGCGGAACAGGTTGCCCGTGTAGGTCAGCGCGATGAACGCCGCTTCGCCCGACTGCAGCGAAGCGCCCTTGTAGTCACCGACCCAGTTCCAGAGCAGGAGCCCGACGACGACGAACGCGAGCAGTGCCGGGTACAGGCGGAGCAGCCGCTTCACCCAGAACGAGCCGAGGCGCACCTGCCCGGTGCGACGCCGTTCGCCGAGCAGCAGCGTCGTGATGAGGAAGCCGGACAGCACGAAGAACACCGTCACGCCGATGAAGCCGCCCTCGAACTGCGGCACGTGCAGGTGGTACAGGACGACGACCAGGATGGCGAGGGTCCGGAGTCCGTCGAGCGCGGGTGCGCGGTGTGTCAGCGGGGGCGGGGGCGCCTGCTGCGTCCTCGCCCCGGAGTGCTCCGGGGCGGCCGTGCGGTGCTGTGGCTGCGCCTGCGTCGGCGCGTGGGTCAGCGTGGTCGTCGCCATGGTCCCTCCCCGCGCTGCTCGGTTGCGTGTCGCCGACCAGGGTCCTCCTCGCGGGTAAGAGGAGTCTCAACGAGCGGGGTGCACCAGGCTCGTCAGCGCCGGCGACGAACGACAGCGCCGACGCCGAACGACAGCGCCGACGCAGCACGACACCTCACGAAGCGAGCGTGCGAGCGACCTCTGCGGCTACTCGGCCTTCTGCAGCTGCCAGGGGTCCGGCTCGCGGTCGCCGTTCGGGCGCACGGGGCGAACGTCGCCGACGATCGGGATCGAGCGCTTCCGCATGAACCACACGTAGCGGACGAAGAAGTGGGTCAGGGTCGACATCCGGTTGCCGGCGCCGAGCAGGCTCGTGATGTGCACGAACACCCAGGCGAGCCAGGCGACCGGGCCGACCATGGTGATCCCGCCGCGCAGCTGGGCGACCGCGGCGTTCGTGCCGATCGTCGCCATGGTGCCCTTGTCGAAGTACTTGAAGCGCTCGGTGGCCTTGCCCTCGAGCAGGCGCACGATCTGCCGCGCCGAGTGCCGGCCGCCCTGCAGCGCGGGCTGGGCGAGCTGGGCGAGGGCGTCGTCCTGCGCGGCGATGTCGCCGGCGGAGAAGATCCGCTCGGCGCTCTTCACGCTCAGGTCGTCGTTCACCTGGATGCGGCCACCGTGGGTCTGCGGCAGGCCCCAGCCGGAGACCTCCTTGTGGGCGGCGACACCGGTCGCCCAGATCACCTGCGACGCGGGGATGAACTCGCCGTCAGCGGTCATCACACCGTCGCGCTTGACCTCGGAGACGCCCGTGTCCAGCCGCAGCACGACACCGCGCTTGCGCAGCACCTTGGCGGCGTAGCGGCGCAGACGCGGGGCGAACGGCTTGAGCAGCTCGCCGCTGCGGTGCACGAGGGTGATCGAGATGTTGCCGCGTTCGATCTCCGGGTACGCGCCGACGAGGGCCTGGTCGCGGAGCTCGGCGAGCGCGCCGGCCATCTCGACGCCGGTCGCACCGCCACCGACGATCACGATCCGGATCTCGTCGGGGCCCTGGTTCGCCGCCGCTTCTTCGAGCCGGGTGAACAGCTCGTCGCGGATGCGGAGCGCCTGCGAGCGGGAGTACATCGAGTACGCGTACTCGTACGCACCGGGCGTGCCGAAGTAGCTCGTGTTCACACCGTTGGCGAGGATCAGGTAGTCGTAGTGCAGGTGCTCGCCGTCGGACATCTCGGCGATGCGCTCGTCGGTGCGGATGCCGGTCAGCAGGCCGTGACGGAACTCGGCGTTCGACTGGCGGGCACGGAGCGAGCGCAGGAAGTACGTCACGTCGCCGGCGTTCAAGCCACCCGTCGCAACCTGGTACATCAGGGGCTGGAACATGTTGTAGACGTGGCGGTCGACCAGGGTCACCCGGACCGGCGCATCGGCGAGCTCCCGCATGGCGGCCACACCGGCGAATCCACCGCCGACGATGACGACGTGCGGGCGGGTGTCCTGGGTCATGCTTGCTCCGGTGTTCCTCGGGTGCGGATGGTCACCCACGAGGGTACGCGCGGTTCGCCGGGGCGCATGACGGGTGGGGCCGGGAGGCCCGTGGTGCGTCCGTCAGGCGTCGAGCCGCCCGTAGGTGTTCAGCACGTTCCCCTTGCTCGTCACGGTGCTGTCGACCAGACGCAGCCGCGTGGGCGGGTCGGTCGGTTCGAACAGTCGTCGGCCACGGCCGGCGATCGCCGGGTGGATCATGAGCTGCAGTTCGTCGAGGACCCCGGCGAACAGCAGGCTGCGGACGAGCGTGACACTGCCGCACACGGCGATGTCCGCCCCATCGCGCTGTTGCAGTCCGCGGACGAACGCGGGGACGTCGCCCGGGATCCGCGTGCTGTTCTGCCAGGTCAGGTCGTCGCGGAGCGTGGTGGAGGCCACGTGCTTCTCGATCGGGTTGATCCACTGCCCGAAGGGGTCGTCGGCGTGGGCGGGCCACCACTCGGACCACTCCAGGTAGCTGTTCCGGCCGAGCAGCACGGTGTCGGTCCGGGCCATCCAGGCGCCCATCGCCGCACCGAGCTCGTCGTCGAAGCTGTCGTACTGGAACTCGTAGGGGTCCTGCACGACGCCGTCGACCGACGTGAACAGACCGGCAGTGGTCTTCCGCATGGGACGGATCGTACCCGTCGGTCAGCTGCCGGTGCCGTCGCTGCTGCTGCCGTCGCTCGTGCCGTCGCTGGTGCTCCCGTCGTTGCTGCCGGAGCCGTACCCGGGGGCCTGCCCGGTGCCGTTGCCCGGGAACCGGTTCGTGTCGGGCACCTGCGTGGTCGACTGCGTCCGGTCCGCACCGATCGCGTGGCCGATGGCGAACCCGACGCCGCCGCCGACGAGCAGCGCGGCGAGCCCGACGATCGCGGCGAGGAGCGGCCAGAACCACGGGGGCTTCGGGCCCGTGCTGCGGCGGGTGGTCGCGTCGCCGGCGCCGTACCAGGGGGTGGCGCCGTTCGGGGCGGTGGAGTCCCAGGCGCCCGGGTTCCTGGCGTCGGCGTCCGCGCGGTACGGCTGCTGCTGCTGCTGCTGCTGTTGCGGCGCGGGGGCGTCGAGCGTGGAGGTCGACGTCGGGGTCGGGGCGGTGCCCCAGCCGGTCGGAGCCGCTGCCCGGTTCGCCCGGTCGGAGCCGTCCGGTTCGTGGCCGTTGGTGGGAGTGGTGTCGCTCATGCCAGGAGTGCACACGGCCCGGCTGTGTGCGGCCGATGACGAGGCTGACCCGGTGCTGCGAACCGCCGCGTAGCCTCGGCTCGTGCGCGCTGCTGTGGAGACCGTCCGGATCGACGGGTTGCCCGTGCGCCTGCACACCATGGCAGCGCGAGAACCGGTCCGCGACGACACCGATCCCACCGTCGTGTTCGTCCACGGCATCGGGATGTCCCACCGGTCCTTCGCCCGGTCGCAGCGCGCCGTCGCCGCCGAGCACCGCACGATCAGCGTCGACCTGCCGGGGTTCGGCTGGCTGCCCGCGGCCGGTCGGCAGCTGCCCATCGAGGAGCTCGGCGACGTGGTCGTGCGGGCGGTCCGCCACCTGGTCGACGGCGACCTGGTGCTCGTCGGGCAGTCGATGGGGGCCCAGGTCGTGGTCGAGTCCGCCCGGCGCCACCGGGAGACCGTCGCGGCGATCGTGCTCGTCGGTCCGGTGATCAACGCGGAACGGCGATCGCTCCCGCTGCAGGCGCTCGACCTGGGCCGCGACGGCTTCGTCGAGGGGCTCCGGATGAACGGCGTCCTGGTCACCGACTACCTGCGGAGCATGCGGCAGTACACGCGTGAGCTCCGGCCGATGCTCCGCTACCCGACCGAGCAGACGATCACCGAGGTGACGCAGCCCGTCCTCGTCGTCCGCGGCAGCCAGGACCCGATCGCGCGGCACGACTGGTCGGTTCGGGTCGCGGCCGCCGCGCCGGACGGCACCTTCGCGGAACTGGCCGGCCCGCACCACGTGCAGGAACGGCAGCCGGACGCCTTCGCGCGCCTGCTCGAGTCGTTCCGCGGCGCCGAGCGCCTGGAGGGGCTGCGATGACCCGGCCAGCCACGTCGGGGACGGATGCGGCGCGGACGGGGCGATCCGGGCCTCCAGGCCGTGTCCCGCTGGTGCGACGTGCGTGGTGGGCCGCACTCGACTGGGGGTACGCGGCGAGGTGGCAGGTCCGGAGCCTCGGCCCGACCACCGCGGACGACTACCGGAACGGCACCGGGCAGCCCGTCGTCGTGGTCCCCGGCGTCTACGAGACCTGGCACTTCATGCGGCCGCTGATGGACGCGCTCCACGATCGGGGACACCCGGTGCACGTGCTGCCCGTCCTGCGCCACAACCTGCGGCCCGTGCCCGACTCGGCGCGCGAGGTGATCGCGTACCTGGAGGACCAGGACCTGCGGAACGTGCTCGTGCTCGCACACAGCAAGGGCGGACTGATCGGCAAGTACGCGATGACGCAGCTCGACCAGCACGAGCGGATCGACCGGATGGTCGCGGTGTCGACGCCCTTCGCGGGCTCGGTCTACGCGCGGCTCGCGCCGGTGCCGCACCTGCGGGCGTTCCGGGCGGCCGACCCGGTGCTGGCGGGGCTCGCGCGGGAACTCGACGCGAACGCGCGGATCACGTCGGTGTACGGGGTGTTCGACACGCTCATCCCCGAGGGCAGTGCGCTCCAGGGGGCAACGAACGTGCGGCTGCCGGTGGGTGGGCACTTCCGGATCCTCGGAGATGCGCGGACGCGGTCGGCGGTGCTGGCGGCGGCGGACCCGGGTGAGGGCGGCGGCTCCCGCTCCGGCGGTCGTTCGCGCTGAGTGACACCCCACGGGCGCGCGACCGCCCGAGGTGTCGGTCAGCGCGACTGCGCGGCAGCGGCGGCAGCAGGGGCAACGCGTCACGCCCCGGGCAGGAACAGGCAGAACGGGTGGCCGTCCGGGTCGAGCAGTACCCGGACGTCGTCCTGTGGCTGGAACGCGGCCTGCCGGGCACCGAGCTGCTCGGCGCGCGCGACCGCAGCAGGCAGGTCCTCGACCTGGAAGTCGAGGTGCAGCTGCATGCCCGGGGCATCCTCGGTGCCGGGCCAGACCGGGGCGACGTAGGCCGGTTCGTACTGCACGGACAGGCCTGGACCCTCGTCGGGGCGCACGCGCACCCAGGTGGGCCCGTCCTCGTGGACGGTCCACCCGGTCAGGGCACCGTAGAACCGGCCGAGGGCGACCGGCTCGGGGGACTGCAGGACGGTCGCGGCGAGTGTCGGCATCGAGGCGTCTTCGCTGGTCATGCGGCGGAGCGTACGCCTGACGGTCAGACGGCGGCGGCAGTCCGGCAGCGGCTCCCGCTCCGGCGGTCGTTCGCACTGAGCGACACCCCACGGGCGTGCGACCGCGTGCGGTGTCGGTCAGCGCGGAACGGCGTCGACGTCAGCGCGGGCGGTCGCCGACGCTCGCCCGCTCGACGATCCGGTGCGGAACGACGACGGTCTCCGGCGCGGCACCGCGGTCCGCGATCCGCCGGGTCAGCAGGTCGAGTGCCGCCGTCGCGAAGGCCCGACGGTCGAACGACACCGTGCTGAGCGACGGGATCGCGTACGCGGCCGCGTCGACGTCGTCGAACCCGATGACGCTGACCTGCTCGGGCACGCGGACGCCGCGGGCGGCCAGGACGTGCAGCACCCCGAACGCGATCGAGTCGGTGAAGGCGAAGACGGCGTCGGGCAGGGGGCGCTCGTCCAGCCAGGCCGCGAAGGTCGTCGCCGCGGAACTCGTGGTCCACGCCGGCAGCGGGACTCGGAGCGACGGGTCGGGCGTGATGCCGGCGGCGGTGAGCGCGGCGGTGTAGCCGCGTTCGCGGAGCTCGCTCGTCGCCGTCGCTGCGCCCTCGGGTGACGCCCCGACGACCGCGATGCGCCGGTGCCCGTGGGCGATGAGGTGTTCGGTGACCTGCTCGGCCGCCGCGCGGCTGTCGACGTGCACCTGGTCGACGTGCTCGGGCTCGACCTCGCCGATGACGACGGTCGGCGGCAGCCCCTCGGTCGAGGCCAGGACGCTCGCGCTGAGCGACACCGGGTTGAGGATCAGCCCGTCCACCAGGTGCGCGCGGGCACGGGAGACCAGTTCGCGTTCGCGGGCCGGGTCGTTGCCGGTCTGCTCGAGCTGCACGACCCAGCCGCGTTCGCGGGCGAGTTCCACGAAGGACTGGGCGAGTTCGGCGGAGTACGCGCTGCCCATCTCCGGCAGCGTCAGCGCGATCGCTCCGGAGCGGCCGTTCCGGAGCCCGCGGGCGGACAGGTTCGGCACGTAGTCGAGCTCGGCGACTGCGCGCTCGACGCGTTCGCGGGTCTCCGGGCGCACGACCACGCCGCCGTTGACGACGTTGGAGACGGTCTTCGGGGACACCCCGGCGAGGGCGGCCACGTCCCGCACGGTTGCGCGCATCGGGACGAGCGTAGCGCGCCGGCGGTGCTCAGTCCGCGACCTGCACCGGCACCGTCCTGCCCGTCCGCACCGACTCCTGCGCCGCCAGCACGATCGACAGCGTCCGCAGCCCGACCCCGACTTCCGGCTGCGGCTGCTCCCCGGACCGCACCGCCGCCAGGAACGTCCGGAGCATCGGCAGGTCGTGGTCGGGTCCGTACCGGAGTTCGATCGGCCGGCCCCCGACCGCGTCGATCCCGCGAGCAGCCGCGCCGAAGAAGTCCACCGACACCGTGCCACCGGTCCCGGCGACGTCGAGCGTCAGCCCACCCCACACCGGCGACGTGTCCGGGCGGCTCCACGAGCAGTCGATCGCCGCGATCGTGCCGTCGTCGTACGTGATGGTCACCAAGCCCGCGGTCTCGGCGTTCGCGCGGTCGGCGTGCAGCACCCGGTTCGCGACGGCGGTGACGGACACCGGTGCCGCTCCGGTCAGTCCGTCGATCAGGTCGGCGACGTGCACGACGTGGTCGACGAGGGCGCCGCCGCCGCTCAGTCGGACGTCGGTGAACCAGTCGCGGGCGAGCGGGAGCATGCCGTTGTTCGCGCCCCGCACCGAGAACACCGTGCCGAGTGCGCCCGAGTCCCGCGTCGCACGCAGCCGGTCGAAGGCCGAGGCGAAGCGAACCGGGAAGGCCATCATCAGCAGCACCCCGGCGCGGTCCACCGCATCGCGGATGGCGAGGCCGTCCTGCCACGACGTCGCGAGCGGCTTCTCGCAGAGCACGTGCGCCCCGGCTGCCGCCGCGAGCTCGACGTACTCGCGGTGCCGCGCGTTCTCGCTCGTGACGATCACCGCGTCCGGCCCCCAGTCGAGCAGCTCGTCGACGGAGTCCGCGTACCCGGCGCCGAGCGCGCGTGCCAGTTCGGCTCCGCGCAGGTCGCCGAGCTCCGTCCCCGTCGACACCGCGCCCGTCGACAGCCCGTCCGGGTCCGTCCCGCGCACCTCGACGTCGGGCATCGCCGCAAGGGCACCGAGATAGCTGATGGCGTGCGTGTGGGCGAAGGAGAGCACCCCGACCCGGAGCGTCACCGCGACACCTCCACCGGCTGGCCGGACTCGATCGAGGCGATCGCCGCGTTCGCGATCCGCACCGCAGCGACGCCGTCGTCCACGGTCACCCGGGGCGGTGCACCACCGTCGAACGCGGCGAGGAAGTCGGCGAGCTCCAGCGCGTACGGGTCGTCCGCCGGGTCGACCGTCGGCAGGAAACCGTCCACGGAGGCCGGTGCCGCGAGGTCGCTGCGGGTGTCCTCTTCTGCCCGGGACGAGTGCGACAGGCTGCCGAGCGTCCCCGTCACCGAGTACTCGGTCGTGAAGGCGAGGTGCTGCGGCCCCCACAACCCGGCGACGTGGCTGATCGCGCCGGACTCGTGCGTGAGCAGGACGTGCGCCGCTTCGACCGGCTCGGCCTCGGAACCCGCGCGGACGCTCACCGCCGACACCCGGGTCACCTCGCCCGCCACCCAGCGCGCGATGTCGAGGTCGTGGATCATCTGGTCCATCACGATCCCACCCGACAGCGCGCGGTCGCCGAACCAGGGGACGTGGGTGGGGAAAGCGCCGGACCGCGAGAACCGCAACACCGCCAGGTCGCCCAGGAGGCCCGTGGTCGCGGCCTCGTGCAGGCGCGCGTACGCAGGGAACCAGCGCACCACCTGGGCCGGGTAGAGCTGCACGCCCGCGTCCGCAGCGCGCGCCGCCAGGTCCGCCGCGTCCGCGTCGGTCCGGGCCAGGGGTTTCTCGGAGACGACGTCCTTGCTGGCCGCGATCGCCGCACGGACGACCTCGGCGTGCGCGTGCGTCGGGACCACCACGTCGACGACGTCGACCCCGGCGAGGAGGTCGTCGAGACTGTCGGCGACGGTGATCGTGCTGCCCTCGGCCCGGGCGGTGTCGGTGAAGGCGGCGACGAGTTCGTGGGCGCCCTCGCGAGCGTGCACCACCACGTCACCCAGGCGGAGCAGCCCGGGCAGGTGGGCGACGGAGATACCGCCCGCGCCGACGAGGCCGATGCGTTTGCGGGCCGAGGACTCCGACTGCGACGTCATGGGGTCAGCGTAGGAGATGCGGTGGGACGACGGGCAAGGTCGACCGAGCCAGCCAGGGTCGGCGAACAGCTCCTCGAGCTCGCGCAGCAGCCGGGTCGTGTGGAACCCGTCGGCAGCCGCGTGGTCGATGTGCAGCGCCAGCGGCAGCAGCGTCCGGTCAGCAGCGGTCCGGTACCCGCCGAGCGTGATGATCGGCAGCAGGTGGTCCCAGCCGTCGCGCACCTGGAGCGAGAACCCGGTGAACGACGCTCCCGGCAGGGTCGAGACGTCGAAGACGTTGCTGGGCCGGTCGTCCTGCGGGAACATCCGGGTGTCGTCGCGGTACCGCTCGATCGTCGACACCGCAGCGTCGTGGAAGGCGCCGAAGTCGTCGTCGTACGGCACGACGAGGGCAGAGAACGTCTCGGTGTCCGGGTGGAACACGGTGAACATCGGGTGGACACGGTCCCACACGGCGGGGGAACCGTCGTCGAGCAGCTGCATCCGGAACTCGTCGTGCCGGTTCACCACGGTCGCGATCGCCCAGAGCTGTGACGTGTAGGTCCGACGGCCGGTCGCTCGGACGCGCTCGACGAAGGCCGTGACGTCGAGTTCGACGGTCACCTCGTATGCGCACGGCACGCGGTGCCGGTAGTGCTCGAAGTGCTCCCGGCGGGGCCACTGGTCGACGTCGATCGCCCGGAGTTCGGTCATGGCTCCACCCTCGTGCGGGATCGCTTCCCTACGGTGGAGCCATGCCGACGCTCGAACGTGTTCCCGCCCTGGTCGCCACCGGATTCCTCGCCATCCCCGTCGCCGAAGCCCTCGTCGCGTTGCCGGCCGAGGTCGTCGCGAAGATCGAGGGAGCCCCGATCGACGCCGACCTGGCCGACACCGCCGCGTTCTCGGAGGCGTACGGCTACCCGCTGGCCGGCGGTGCGAACTGCATCGTCGTCGCGGGGAAGCGCGGTGACGAGGTCCGCTACGCCGCCTGCGTCGTCCTGGCGTCGACCAAGCTCGACGTGAACCGCGTCGTGAAGCAGCTGCTCGACGTCCGCAAGGCGAGCTTCGCCCCGATGGACGAAGCGGTCGAGCTGACCGGCATGGAGTACGGCGGCATCACCCCGATCGGGCTGCCGTCCTCGTGGCCGCTCTACATCGACGCGCGCGTCCTCGACGCCCCCGAGGTCGTCATCGGTGCCGGTCGTCGCGCCGCCAAGCTGTTCCTGCCCGGCGCCGCACTCACCGCGCTGCCGAACGTGACCGTGGTCGAGGGTCTGGCGACCGAACCGGTCAGTCCGACGGCCGGATGAGGCAGAACGGGTGCCCTGCGGGGTCGAGGTAGACGCGGAACGTCTCCGTGCCCGACCCCGTCGCCGTCGCACCGATCGCGAGCACCGCTGCCTCGCCGTCGTCGAGGTCGTCGACCTTCACGTCGAGGTGGCTCTGCTGCGGGACCGTCTGCCCCGGCCAGTCCGGCGCCCGGTAGTCGTCGACCTGCTGGAACGCCAGGATCGGACGGTGGTCGGTGAACGGGAGGGCGAGTTCCGCCCAGTCCTCGTCGAAGCCGACGATCTCCCCACCGAGCAGTTCGGCGTAGAAGCGGGCGAGGGTGCGGGTGTCCGGGCAGTCCAGGACGACGACGTCGAGTGTGCCGATCATGGCCGACACGGTAGACCCGTCAGCGCGCGGCGGTCAGAGCCTTCGTGATCCGCTGCAACGAGACGGTCTCGGCGGTCCCGAGTTCCTGCGCGAACAGGCTCAGCCGGAACTCCTCGAGCATCCACCGCGCGTGCACGAGCTCGGGGTGCGCACCGACCGCGGGCGGGAAGGTGCCACCGGCATCGGTGTAGCGGTCGGTCGCCACGGTGACCTCGCGCATCCAGGTGGCGTCGCGTCCGGGGTTCTGCAGCAGCTTCTGCACGCGCGCCTCGATGCCCTGCAGGTACACGCGGATGCGGCGCAGTCGGTCGAGCCCCGCGACGGCGACGAACCCCGGGAACACCAGGCGCTCCATCTGCTGCCACATGTCGCTGAGGGCGGCGAGCAGCGACATCGAGTTCGCCTGCTTGAGTGCTCGTTCGGCGGAGCGCTGTGCTGCCAGGACGGCCGCGACCTCGGACACCGCGGTGAACATCGTGTCGACGACCGAGGCCGAAACGGCATCGCGGACCGACTCGAACTCGGCCTTCGTGAAGACGAGGCCGTCCGGGTGGGCACGACGGATGCCGGCGTCGACCACGGCGGCCAGTACGTCGTCGAACAGCGCGGCGGTCGACGGGTAGGGGCTGGCGGCGAGCGCGAGCTTCTCCTGCGCGGTCAGGTGCGACTGGATGTACGACACGGGCGACGGCACCGCGTGCATCACCAGACGGCGGACCCCGGCGGGCATCCGGACGACGCGGTCGGACGGGGTGGCGAGCAGCTGCACGCCCACGGTCGCCTTCGGGCCGGTGCCTTCCTCGACCAGGGACGGGTACGCGCGGATGACGCCGCCGGCCTGCTTGGTGTCGAGGGTCTGCGGCAGGTCCTGGTCGGGCCAGGCGGTGAGTCCGGACTGCTCCAGCGGACGACCGGTACCGGCGGATGCGACGCGAGCCGCGCCTCCGGTCCGTCCCGCGCCCTTCGCCGTGGCGGAGGCGACGCTCTGCTGGGTCCGGTCCTTGAGCTTGGTCTGCAGGGCCGACAGGTCCTTGCCGGTCTCGACCCGGCGACCACGCTCGTCGACCACGGCCCACGTCGGCAGCAGGTGTGCGGGGACGCGGGACAGGTCGAAGTCGGACTCGGAGACCGGCACGTAGGTCATGCGCTGGATCGCCTTGGCGAGGGTGGCGCGGAACGACTCCGTCGGCTCGGTCGGGGCGTCGTCGGGCAGCTCGGCGACGATCTTCTCGGCCCAGTCGGCAGCGGGCACGACGTTCTTGCGGATCTGCTTCGGCAGCGACTTGATGAGCGCGGTGACGAGTTCCTTGCGGAGGCCGCGCACCTGCCAGTCGAAGCCCTCTTCACGCATCCGCGGCAGGAGCGCGAGGGGGACCTGCACGCTGACCCCGTCGTCCTGTGCGCCGGGTTCGAAGCGGTACTGGATGGCGAGACGCTGGTCGCCGCTCCGCCACTGGGTCGGGTACTCGACGTCGTCCTCGGCGGCCTCGGCCGCTGATTCGTCCAGCAGGTCCGACCGGCGCATCGTGAGCAGGTCCGGCTGCTCGCGGCGAGTGGTGCGCCACCACCCCTCGAAGTCGCGAGTCGTGGCGACGTCGGCTGGGATGCGGGCGTCGTAGAACTCGTAGACGTTCTCGTCGTCGAGCAGGATGTCCCGGCGGCGGGTGCGTTCCTCGAGCTGCTCGAGTTCCTTGCGGAGCTTCCGGTTGGCACGGTCGAAGGCCTGCTGCGACTCCCACTCGCCCTCGACCAGGGCGTGCCGGATGAAGAGTTCACGGGAGTGTTCCGGGTCGATCCGCGAGTACTGCACGCGTCGGCGCTGCACGATCGGGACCCCGAACAGGGTCACCCGCTCGTAGGCGACGACCGCGCCCTGCTTCTTCTCCCAGTGCGGCTCGCCGTAGGTGCGCTTGAGCAGGTCACCGGCGAGTGGCTCCACCCAGGCGGGGTCGATCCGGCCGACGGTCCGGGCGAACAGCCGGCTCGTCTCGACGAGCTCGGCGGCCATCACGGCGTCGGGCTGCTTCTTCGCGAGCACGCTGCCCGGGAACACCACGAACCGGGTGTTCCGCGAGCCCAGGTAGTCGCGCTTCTCGCGGTCCCGCAGGCCGATCTGGCTGAGGAGTCCGGCGAGCAGTGCACGGTGCACGGCGTCACCGTCGTCGGAACGGGACTGCCCGACTCGGACGTCGACCTGCTTCGCCGCACGGGAGAGCTGCCGGTACAGGTCCTGCCACTCGCGGATGCGCAGGTAGTTCAGGAACTCGGCCTTGCACAGCCGGCGGAACGCGCTCGACGACAGTTCCTCCTGCTGGTCCTCGATGTGGTTCCAGAGGTTCAGCAGGGTCAGGAAGTCGCTCGTCGGGTCGGCGAACCGGGCGTGCAACTGGTCGGCGTGCGCGCGCTTCTCGAGGGGGCGCTCGCGGGGGTCCTGGATGCTCAGGGCGCTGACGATCGCGATGACCTCACGTCCGACACCCTGCCGCCCCGCCTCGAGCACCATGCGACCGAGCCGGGGGTCGATCGGCAGTCGGGTCAGCTGTCGCCCGGACTTCGTGATGCGGCCGTCCTTGTCGACGGCACGGAGTTCGCGGAGCAGGTCGAGGCCGTCCTTCACGCCGCGGCTGTCCGGCGGCTGCAGGAACGGGAACGACTCGATGTCCCCGAAGCCGAGCGAGATCATCTGCAGGATCACCGCGGCGAGGTTCGTGCGGAGGATCTCGGGGTCGGTGTACTCGGGACGTCGGCCGAAGTCGTCCTCGGAGTAGAGCCGGATCGCGATGCCGGCACTCGTACGGCCCGCTCGACCGGAGCGCTGACTGGCGCTGGCCTGCGAGATCGCCTCGATCGGCAGGCGCTGCACCTTGGCCCGCGGGGAGTACCGCGAGATGCGTGCCGTCCCCGTGTCGATCACGTACTTGATGCCGGGCACGGTCAGCGAGGTCTCGGCGACGTTCGTGGCGAGGACGACACGACGGCGGATGCCCGGGGTGTGCCGGCGTTCGAAGACCCGGTGCTGGTCGGCGGCGGACAGGCGGCCGTACAGCGGCAGGACCTCGGTGCCGGGGTAGCGCTTGCCCTCGATCGCGTCCTGCGCGTCGCGGATCTCGTTCTCGCCGGACAGGAACACGAGCACGTCGCCCGGGTCCTCCTGCGCCAGCTCGTCGAGGGCGTCGGTGATGCCCTGCAGGGTGTCGCGGTCGTCGGCTGCGTTGCCGCTGTCACCGGTGCGGGAGTCCGACTCGTCGTCGGCGTCGTCGTCCTGGTCTTCGGCGACGAGGGGGCGGTACCGGATCTCGACCGGGTAGGTGCGGCCGGACACCTCGATGATGGGGGCGTCGTCGAAGTGCTTCGAGAACGACTCCGGGTCGATCGTCGCACTCGTGATGATGAGCTTCAGGTCGGGGCGGCGGGGGAGCAGTCGCTTCAGGTAGCCCAGCAGGAAGTCGATCGTCAGGGAGCGCTCGTGCGCCTCGTCGATGATGATCGTGTCGTACCGCTTGAGGTCGCGGTCGAAGTGGATCTCGTTCAGCAGGATGCCGTCGGTCATCAGCTTCACGCGGGTCTCGGAGCTGACCTTGTCGGTGAACCGGACCTGGTAGCCGACGAGCCCGCCGAGCTCCCCGCCGCCCAGTTCTTCCGCCACGCGTTCGGCGATGGTCCGCGCCGCGATCCGGCGGGGCTGGGTGTGCCCGATGTGCTCACGACCGAGCTCGAGGCAGATCTTCGGCAGCTGCGTCGTCTTGCCGGAGCCCGTGGCCCCGGCGACGATGACCACCTGGTTGTCACGGATGGCGGCCGCGATGTCGTCCCGCCGCTGCGAGACCGGCAGTTCGGGCGGGTACGTGATGACGGGCAGCGGAGAAGACATGAGCATTCCAGGATACAGGCGCGCCGGGCGGCTGGTGCGTCAGGCGATCTGCTGGGCCAGGGCGTCCGCCGACCGGGTCGGCAGTTCGCACACCCGGTCGTGGCAGACGTACGCGGCAGGCTCGAGCACGTCGCGTCCCTCGAACACCGAGAAGCCCGCCTCGGCCCAGCCGCGCGCCTGCTCCGGCGTCGTGGTGGCGACGACCGTGCCGGGGCGCCGAGCACGGTGTGCCACGGCTCGCATCGGGTCGTCGGTGCCGCTCGTGACGACGACGATCTCACGCGACGGCCGTTGCAGGGCCAGGGCGACTCCGAGGGCATCCGCGTGACCGAGGGGTCGCTCGGTCCCGGTGCGGGCGCGGTCGGCGACGAGTCGTGCCGCGGCGCTCCGCAGTGCCTCGTCGCCCGTCAGCGCCCCGAGCGTCGCGGCGGCCGATGCCAGCGCCACGGTGCCGGACCGCATCGCGGTCTGCGGTTGTTCGCCCGTGGCGGTCCCTGCAGCGGCCAGCACCGGGTCGACGTCGAAGCGCCCGGCCAGGCCGTCGTCGACGAGCGAGCGTGCGACGGTCGCGTAGGAGACCTCGCCCGTCACCAGGGCCAGTTCGAGCAGCCCTTCGGCGAGCAGTCCGACGTCCTCGACGGTGGCCGGGGCGGAGGACACCCCGCGCGGTGTGCTGGACCGCACCGCCACGTGGCCGTCCGGCACGTGGGCGGCGAGGACCGCGTCGGCCGCGCCCCGCGCGAGCGCGACGAGTTCCGGATCGCCGTGCCGTGCGCCGGCGATCGCGAGCCCCCGGATCGCCAGGCCGTTCCAGCCCGTGAGCACCTGGTCGTCCAGCGGTGGTGGGTCGAGCTGGGCGCGCTCGGCGACCGGCCGGCGGTACCAATCGCCCTCGACCCGACGGCCGTCGATGGTCGACTCGCTGTCCTGCGCGGCGACGAACGCCCCGTCGGCGCGCCGCAGCGTGTCCCGGAGGAAGTCGGCGATGCCGCGCGCCTGCTCGGCCCCCGCGACCGCGAGCAGCCCCGCGTTGTCGTAGAGCATCCGTTCGTAGTGCGGCACGCTCCAGTCGCGCTTGGTGGCGTACCGGAAGACGCCGCCGTCGGCGTCGGTCAGCTCGGACGCGCGGATCGCGTGCAACGACCGCTCGAGCAGCCCGTCGGCCTCGGCGTCCCCGTCGGCCGCCGCGTCGGCGAGGAACTCGAGCAACGGCGTGCTCGGGAACTTCGGCGCGCCGCCGAATCCGCCGTAGGTGGTGTCCTCGGCCTGGGACAGCTGGTCCGTGACGGCCCGGATGGCGTCGACGGACGGGAGGCCCGGGTCGGCGCCGGCACCGCCCTCGCCCGAGCGGGCGGTCGCGTCCGCCACGGCACCCTGCCGGATCGCCGTCGCGATGGCCGAGGCGTTCGCGTCGACCTCGTGCCGACGCTCGGTCCAGGCATCGAGCACCGCGGCCAGGATCTGCCGGAACGCCGGGACCTGCCCGACGGGAGTGGGCGGGAAGTACGTCCCCGCGAAGAAGACGTGCCCGTCCGGCGTCAGGAACGTCGTCAGCGGCCAGCCGAGCTGCTGCGTGAACGCACTCGCCGAAGCCATCAGGCTCGCGTCGACGTCCGGCCGTTCTTCGCGGTCGACCTTCACCGACACGAAGTCCCGCCGGAGCAGCTCGCCGATCTCCGGGTCGGCGAAGCTCTCGCGCGCCATGACGTGGCACCAGTGGCACGTGGCGTACCCGACGGACACCAGCACCGGGACCCCGCGCTCGCGCGCTTCGGCGAAGGCTTCGGGACCCCACTCGCGCCAGTCGACCGGGTTGTCGGCGTGCAGACGCAGGTACGGGCTGACCGAGGTGCCGAGGCGGTTGTCGTTCATGGCTCCAGCGTGCCCGCCCACCACTGAGCGGACCACCGCCCGGGGACATCTGTGGACGGGTTGGCCACTCTGCACAGGCCGTGCGGAGAGATCAGCGCTCGAGCCACCCCGTGACCGCCGCGAGCCGTGCGGCCACCTGGGCGGGGCTCCGGCCGTCGGTGCCCACCCGGGTGACCGTGTCCGCGGTGGCCGCGTCGAGCCTCCCGGCCGTCCGCGTGCTGTGCGCGAGCTGCGCCTGCGGGACCGCACCACCCGCTCGTCGTGCGAGCCGGTCGGCGGTCGTGTCGTCGGACGCGCGGAGCAGGACGACGCTGACCAGCGGGTCGTCGCCCATCGCCGCCGCGAGTCGCTCGTGTTCGAGCACGGACACGGTGTTGGTGTACACGAGTCGGTGGTGACCGATCGCCCGGTAGCCGGCCCAGATCGTGGCGAGGTTCTGCTCGGCCAGGTGGGCCTCGGGGTGGTCGACGTGCGGGGCCGGGTGGGCGAGGTCGAGCACGTCGCCCTCGATCACCGCGTGCCGGACGTTCGCCGCGACGAGCAGGTCGTGCAGTGCCTCGGCCGCCGTGGACTTGCCCACACCGGAGCGTCCACCGATGAACAGGACCTCGGACCGGGGCACCGTGTCAGCCCAGGTTCAGGGAGAGGAGTGCGAGGGCGGCGTCCTCGGGGCCGTAGTCGAACATGTGGTCCCAGAACGGGTCGTCGGCCCACGGGACGTCGCCGTCGGCGGGCGTCGCGTGGGCGGTCTCGACGAGCCATGCCAGCTCCGGGGCGACGGCGGTCGCGAACGCCGGCGGTTCCCAACCCAGGCCACGTGCTGCGGTGGTGTCGAGGACGAACGGCGACGGCGACGACCAGGGCGTGCCGCCCACGAAGGCGGGCGCGTCCTCGTCGAGCAGGACCTCGTCGAACCGGTGGTCCAGGTGTCCGGCGATCGTGCGGACGATCTCGAGCACGGTCGGGGCAGACGCGTCCGCGACGTTGAGGATCCGGCGGTCCGGCGCGTCCGCCACGAGTCGGACGAGCGAACCGATGCCGCTCGCCGCCGTCGTGTGGTCGACGCCGCGGCCGTGGTCGGCGAGCAGGATGCGCTCCCGGCCGTCGAGCACACGGCGGACGACGAACCACTCCCGCGGGCGGCCGATGCCGACGCCGTACACCTTCGACGGACGGAGCACCGTGACCGGAGCACCGTGGTCCAGCAGGACCTGTTCAGCCGCCACCTTCGCGGCGCCGTACCCGTCACGACTCGTCGGGTCGCCGTCCCCGGCGCTCACGGTGGGCTGGATCTCGGTGACCGCGCCGCCGAACACCGGCTTGTCGAGCGAGTTCGCGTGCCGACCCTGCTCGTCGGCGTAGACGGCCTTGGACGAGACGAAGACCGTCGAGCCGACGTCGTCGAGGAACGGCAGGAGCTGCTGGGCGTCGTCGCGCGTCACACCGACGGTGTCGACGAGCAGGTCGGCCCCGGGGCGGAGCAGGTCACGCAGGACGGGACGGTCGCGTCGGTCGCCGGGGACGAACGTGGCCCCGGAAGCCGTCAGGCTGTCGGCGACCGGGCCACCGCGTCGGGCGACGAGGTCGACCTGCCAGTCGTCGCCGCCGCGGCCCGAGGCGTCGAGGAGTGCGCGGGCGACGGCCGAGCCGATGCCGCCGGTGCCGCCGAGGATGACCGCGCGTCTGGTGCTCATGGTGCAACGGTAGTGCGGCGGGGCCGTCGTTCCGCTGCCGTCGGTCCTCGGCTGCCGGGCCTCGGTCCGCGTCCGTCGGCCAGACGGGGTCCTCGTTCCGCTTTCGGTTCCGTCAGGAGGCGAGCTGCTCGTGCCGCCACCAGTCGGCCAGCGAGCCGTCGTAGACCTTCACCCGGTCGTGCCCGAGCACCGTCAGGGCGAGGGCGTCGACACACGCGGCGCTGCCCACCCCGCAGTACGTGACGATCTCGTCGGCACCGATCACCGCGGCGAAGGCCCGCTCGAGTTCGGCACCGCGCAGGTACGCGTTCGTCTCGGGGTCCACCAGGGTGTCCGCCGTGATCGGGGTGCTGCCCGGCACGATCGGCGGGTGGTCGTCGCCGAGGGCGGCCCAGGGCGCGGCGAACACCAGGGACGCCGGCTCCTCGCCGGAGACCGCTCGGGTGACGCGGTCGTGGTCGGCCCAGAGCGCACGTTCTTCGCCGGCCAGGAACGCACCGGCATCGGGGTCGGACGGCGCCGCGGGGGTGCGGAGTGCGCCCACGCGGACCGGGCGGCCCTCGTCGCGCCACTTCGTGAAGCCGCCGTCGAGCACCGCGACCGAGTCGAAGCCGAACGAACGGAAGATCCACCACAGGCGTGCCGACCACTCGCCGACGCTGTCGTCGTAGACCACGACGGTCGAGGTGTTCGTCACGCCGAGCCGTGCTGCGGCGACCTCGAAGCGCTCGGCGCCGGGGCGGGTGAACGGGACGTCGGCGTCTGCGGCGGAGAAGTCGTCGATCAGGTCGGCGAAGCGGGCGCCGGGCACGTGGCCGCGCTGCTCGTGGGCGTCCCGCCCGGGGCGCCAGGTGGTGTCGAACCCGGCCCCGACCGTGTGCACCGACGCGTCGAGCACGACGAGCTCGTCAGCACCGAGGTGGTCTGCGAGCCACTGCGTCGACACGAGTGGCGAGGTCAGGACGGGGGCCATGTCGCACACCATAATCCGCACCCCTGACGTGGGCCAGGGACGTGGACACACGGCGCAACCGGGGGTGGGGTGGATGCGTGGGCAGTGGTCGACGATGCGCCGGTCGTTCGACGAGTGGTGAGTCGGAACGTGCGTGGGCACCGAGTGCGTGCGCATCCATCGACGATGCACGCGTCGTTCGGCAGGTGGATCGTCGGGGAACGGGTGCGCCCCCCGCACGCGCAACGGCCCGCCCCGGTAGAACCGGAACGGGCCGAAGGTGCGGAGCGAGCCGCGAGCGTCAGTGCGCCGCGGCGGGGATGCTCCCGGTCGTGGCGGACCCGGCACGTGCGAGCCGCTCGACCCGCACCGACTGCCGGTTGATGAGCAGTCCGCCGGCCAGGGCGACGAGCACGAGCACGCCGGCCGAGATGCCGAACGCCACGTGGTACCCGTCGAGCGTGGCCTGGGCCTGCTGCAGCTTCGTCGGTGCGGCCGACAGCCCGGACAGGCTGTTCGACACCACGTCCGCGAAGATCGTCGACAGCAGCGCCGTGCCGATCGAGCCACCGATCTGCTGCATCGTGTTGACCGTCGCCGATGCCACACCGGCATCGGCTCGGGCGACCCCGGTCGTCGCGGTGTTCATCGCGGACGAGAAGATCGTGCCCATGCCGAGGCCGATCACGATCAGCGCCGGCAGGACGGTGCCCGCGTAGGAGCTGTCCAGGTCGGTGCGGAGCAGCAGCAGGAGCCCGGTCGCGGCGACCAGGCCGCCGGCGAAGATGAGCACCTTCGGCCCGACGCGCGGCAGCAGACGGCCACCGATCTGCGTCGCCGAGATCATGATCGACAGCGGCATCGGCAGGAAGGCCAGACCGGTCTGCAGCGAGCTGAACCCGAGGGTCTGCTCCAGGTAGTAGGTCAGGAACAGGAAGATGCCGAACATGCCGATCGCGACGAGGCCGATGGCGATGAACGAGCCGCCGCGGTCACGGTCGAGCACGACGCGCAGGGGCAGCAGCGGGTGAGCGACGCGGGTCTCGATGAAGACGAACGCGGCGATGAGCACGACGCCGGCGGCGAGCATGGCGATCGTGACGGGGGAGTCCCAGCCGTTGGTCTCGGCGTTCGAGAAGCCGTAGACGACCCCGACCAGACCCGCGGTGATGGTGATGACGCCGAGCACGTCGATGCGCGGACGCTCGACCTTCGGCGGGCGCTCCATGAAGACGAGCGCGCCGATCACGCCGAGCACGGCGAAGACGACGTTGACGTAGAGGCACCAGCGCCACGAGGCGTACTCGGTCAGCACGCCGCCGAGCAGCAGGCCGATGGCCGCACCCGAGCCGGCGATGGACCCGAAGATGCCGAACGCGCGACCGCGTTCCTTGGGGTCGCGGAACGTGGTGGTCAGCATGCCGAGGGCGGACGGGGCGAGCAGCGCGCCGAAGACGCCCTGCAGTGCGCGGGCCGCGACGAGCAGGCCGAACGAATCGGCGAGGCCACCGAGCACCGACGCGACGGCGAAGCCGACCAGCCCGATGATGAAGGTGTTCTTGCGGCCGAACAGGTCGCCGAGACGACCGCCGAGCAGCAGCAGCGAGCCGAACGCCAGCGAGTACGCGGTGACGATCCACTGCCGCTGGTCGGTGCCGAAGTCCAGGTCGGCCTGGGCCGAGGGCAGGGCGATGTTCACGATGGTCGCGTCGAGCACGACCATCAGCTGTGCGAGGGCGATGACCGCCAGGGCGATCCAGCGGTGGTTGCTCTTGGCGGGGGTGGTGCCCGGAGTCGTGGGTGCTGTCCCGGTGGGGGTCGGCACGGTGTGTTCTGCCGTCACGGCAGCCTCCTTCATGAAGGTTGGAGGGGGACTCGGAGCGCGCACCGTCGGGCGCTCCGAAAGGAGAGGGGGTCGAACCGGATGCACAGCATCCGCTTGTGGCCAGTGTAGACCGAAACGGAGGAACCGCATCCACTTGTTCCCAGATAGTTCAACTAGGTTCGTCCTCGTGAGCACCACCGAGTCCGCGTCCGACCTCGAGCGACCGCTGCGCGCCGACGCAGCGCGCAACCGCGAGCTGATCCTGCAGACGGCGCGCAAGTGCTTCGCGGAGCGCGGGCTCTCCGTCACGTTGAACGACATCGCGCACGAGGCCGGCGTCGGGGTCGGCACCGTCTACCGCAGGTTCGCCGACAAGGACTCCCTGATCGAGGCGCTGCTCGCCACCAAGTTCGAGGCCATGAACGAGGCCGCTGCGCGCGCCGCGGACGTGTCCGACCCGCGCGAGGCGCTCCGCGTCTACCTGATGGGCGTCTTCGCGTTCCGTGCGCGCGACCGCGCCCTCGCCGACGCCATCGTCCGTGCCGGCAAGGCCCGACCGTCCATCGTGCAGGAGCGCGACCGACTCGAACGGCAGGTCGCCGCGATCATCGGCCGTGCCGAGGGCGCCGGCGTCGTCCGCCCCGGCTTCGACTCCCGGGACCTGCCGATGCTCACCGCGATGGTCGGCGCGGTCGCCGACGCCACCCGCGAGCACGACCCGGACGCCTGGCGCCGCTACGCGGAACTCCTGGTCCAGGGCGTCCTGCCGGGCACGGACGACACCGCGCCGATGCTCGGCGAACCGCTGGACCGCGAGTCGATCGAGCGCGCGCTGCACGCGCAGTCCTGACCAGGGACGGACCGGAGGCCCGTGGCGGCGCCGCCACGGGCCTCCAGTCCGGCGGTGGTCGCCACCAGAGCGCGCGGCGCGACGCGCGCGACCGGACCGGCCGGATCCGCCCGGCCGGCTACAGCCAGCTGGGGATCCAGTAGTGCGACCGGACGAAGTCCCAGGGCACCTGCATCGCCGTCCACATCGGGTACCAGTAGACCGAGGCGAGCACGACGACGCCCAGGTACACACCGACCCACAGGATCGCCCGTGACCTGCGCGACCGTTCGTCGCTCCGCCTGCCGAGCACCACCCCGATCGCGGCGGCCAGTGCCATCACCATGTAGGGCTCGAAGGCGATCGTGTAGAACTGGAACACCGTCCGGTCGACGTACATCAGCCAGGGCAGGTACCCCGCCGCGACCCCGAGCAGGACGAAGCCGTACTCCCACTTCCGGCGCAGGATCCAGAGCACGAGCAGCGCCACCGTCGCGATGACCGAGGCGTACCAGATGAACGGGTTCGCGATGCCGGTGATCGCCTCGCCGCAGCGGTTCGCCCAGCAGCCGTCCTGTCCGGCGTCCGTGCCGACGTAGAACATCGACGTGGGGCGTTGCATCACGAGCCAGAGCAGCGGGTTCGCCTGGTACGAGTGCGGGGTGTGCAGCCCGATGTTGAAGGCGTAGATCTCCGACTGGTAGTGCCACCAGTTCTGCAGGCTGTCCGGCACCCAGGCGAGCACTCCGGTCCACCGCTCGCCGCCCGAGGACAGCCAGTTGCGGTCCCAGCCGTCCTTCGACACGAACCAGCCGGTCCAGGACGCCACGTAGGTCAACGCGGCGATCGGCACGGTCAGCAGGAACGACACCGGTGCCTGCTGCAGCAGCGCGCTCGACGACCAGAACTCGACCCCGGCGCGACGGCGCATCATCATGTCGCTCAGCACGGAGTACACGGCGAAGAACGCCAGGAAGTACACCCCCGACCACTTCGTCGCCGCTGCCAGCCCGAGGGCCAGGCCCATCGCGAACAGCCACGGACGCCACCAGAGGACCGGCCCCCAGAGGGTGGGCCGGCCGGCGGCGGCGCGGGCGGCGACCCACTCGTCGAGCCGCCGTCGACTCTGCCGACGGTCGAGCAGCAGCGCCCCGAAGCCGAGGATGACGAAGAAGGTCAGGACGCCGTCGAGGAGCGTCACCCGCGACATCACGATCGCCTGCCCGTCGATCGCGAGCAGGAAGCCGGCGAGCGTGCCGATCATCGTCGAACGGAACAGCGACCGGGCGATCACCGCGGTGAGGAACACCGTCGCGATGCCGAGCACGGCCACCGTGAAACGCCAGCCGAACGAGTTGTCCGCCCCGAACAGCAGCATCCCGAGCCCGATGAGGTACTTGCCGAGCGGCGGGTGCGCGATGAACTCCGCGGCACTCGTGAAGATGTCCGTCTCACCGCGGACGAACCGGCCGTCGGTCGTCGGGGCGGTGTCACCGCTCGGGTTCGCGGGCCAGGTGCCCTCGTACCCGAGGTGCACGATCGACCAGCCGTCCTTGACGTAGTACGTCTCGTCGAACACGAGCGAGTGCGGGTTGCCGAGGTTCACCAGCCGCAGCACGGCGGCGAGGAGCGTCACCGCGAGCGGACCCGTCCACCGCCACACGGCGACCCGCTGCGACGTGGAGAGCACCCGCCCCCACCAGTCGTCCAGGCGCGAGCCGACCGGCCCGTCGGGCACGGCCGTGCGGTCGTCGGTCAGCTCGCTGGTCATCGCTGAGCATCCTACGGATCGACCGCGTGTCCCCGCTCGGACGGCGGTGCACCCACAATGGGTGCGTGATCGTCCTCGCAGCAACGCCCATCGGCAACCTCGGGGACGCCTCGCGCCGTCTCGTCGAGACCCTCTCCAACGCCACGGTCGTCGCGGCGGAGGACACCAGGACCGCCATCCACCTGATGCGCGCCCTGGGCATCGAGAACCGTCCGCGGCTCATCGCCCTGCACGAGCACAACGAGCGGGCGAAGGCGTCCGAGGTCGTCGAGCTCGCCCGTGACGAGGACGTCGTGGTCCTGACCGACGCCGGCATGCCCGCGATCAGCGACCCGGGCTTCCCCCTCGTCGAGGCCGCCGCGGCCGCCGGGGTCACCGTCACCGCCGTGCCCGGGCCGTCGGCCGTGCTCATGGCGCTCGCCGTGTCCGGGCTGCCCACCGACCGCTTCACGTTCGAGGGGTTCCCGACCCGCAAGGCCGGGGAGCGTCGCCGGGCGTTCCAGGCGCTGGCGGGGGAGCAGCGGACGATGGTGTTCTTCGAGTCCCCGCACCGGCTGGCCGAGACCCTGGCCGACATGGCCGTCGGGTTCGGGGGCGACCGCCGCGCCGCGGTGTGCCGTGAGCTCACGAAGCTCTACGAAGAGGTCCGCCGTGGGCCGCTGGACGAACTCGTCGAGTGGGCGTCCGAGGGCGTCCGAGGCGAGATCTGCATCGTCGTCGCCGGAGCCGCCGAGGCCACCGAGGAAGCCACGCTCGACGACGGGGTGCGCCTGGTGCTCGAGCGGGTGGCCGCCGGTATGCGCATGAAGGAGGCCGCCGCAGCGGTCGCGGACGCAACCGGGCTGTCGAAGCGGGACCTGTACGAGGGGGCGCTCGCGGCGCGCTGAGCGGGGCTCGTCACGTTCCCGTTCGCCGGTCTGGAGGCGCGGGGCGGGCCCGTCGCGGGCCTCCCGGACCCGGTTCTCCACGGTCCACCGCCGCGCGCGTCATCAGGGTTCGGTGCGCCCGTAGGATGGTCCGCATGTCCGCCGGGTCCTCGTTCAGCATCACCACGCCGATCTTCTACGTGAACGACGTGCCCCACATCGGGCACGCCTACACCGAGGTCGCCGCGGACTTCCTCGCGCGCTGGCACCGGCAGCGCGGTGACGACACCTGGCTGCTCACCGGCACGGACGAGCACGGGCAGAAGATCCTGCGCACCGCCTCGGCGAACGACGTCTCGCCCAAGGAATGGGCAGACCGCCTGGTCAACGATGCCTGGAAGCCACTGCTCGACACGGTCGACGTCGCGAACGACGACTTCATCCGCACCACGGACGAACGGCACGAGCGTGGCGTGACGGCGTTCCTGCAGAAGCTCTACGACGACGGCTTCATCTACGCGGGCGAGTTCGAGGGCTTCTACTGCGTGGGGTGCGAGGAGTACAAGCAGCCGAGCGACCTGGTCGCCGGCACCGGTGCGTACGAGGGTCAGCAGGTCTGCGCGATCCACTCGATCCCGGTCGAGGTCCTGGCCGAGCGCAACTACTTCTTCCGGATGTCCGACTTCGAGCAGCGCCTGCTCGACCTGTACGAGTCGAACCCACTGTTCATCCAGCCCGAGAGCGTCCGCAACGAGATCATCTCGTTCGTCAAGCAGGGGCTCCGTGACCTGTCGATCTCGCGTTCCAGCTTCGACTGGGGCATCACGATCCCGTGGGACAGCGACCACGTGCTGTACGTGTGGTTCGACGCCCTGCTCAACTACGTCACGGCCCTCGGCTACGGCACCGACGACGACGAGGCCTTCCGGCGCCTCTGGCCGAGCGTCCACATCGTCGGCAAGGACATCGCCCGCTTCCACGCCGTCATCTGGCCGGCCATGCTCATGGCCGCTGGTCTGCCCGTCCCGGAGCGTGTCTTCGGCCACGGCTGGCTGCTCGTCGGCGGCGAGAAGATGTCCAAGTCGAAGCTGACCGGCATCGCGCCGTCCGAGATCACGGACACGTTCGGTTCCGACGCGTTCCGCTACTACTTCCTGCGCGCCATCACCTTCGGGCAGGACGGCAACTTCAGCTGGGAGGACATCTCGGCGCGCTACCAGGCCGAGCTCGCGAACGGGTACGGCAACCTGGCGTCGCGCCTGGTCGCCATGCTGCAGAAGTACTACGACGGCGAGGTCCCGGTGCGCGCCGAGTCGACCGAGTCCGACCAGGCGATCGACACCCTGGCCGTGTCGGTCACCGAGCGTGCCGACGCCGCCATCGCCGCCTTCGCCCCGCACGAGGCCATCGCCAGCGTGTGGGAGCTCGTCGACGCCCTGAACGGGTACATCACCGAGCAGGCGCCCTGGGCCCTGGCGAAGGACGACGCCGACCGCGAGCGCCTCGGTACCGTCCTGACCACCGCGCTCCGCGGCCTCGGCACCGTCACCGTCCTGCTGTCCCCGGTCATGCCGAAGGCGACCGAGAAGCTCTGGGCCTCGATCGGCGCCGGCGGGTCCGTCGCCGAGCAGCGGGTCGACCGCGCGTACGAGTGGCAGGGTGCGTCGCACGTGGTGCCCCTCGAGAGCGGGCTGTTCCCCCGGATCGAGCAGGCCTCCGCGTGACCGACGCCGAGTCGCACGTCCGGTCCCGCGGTGACGGAGCGTCCGGTGGCTCGAAGCGCGACCTGACGTACCCGCCGCTTCCGCAGGCGCTCGTCGTGCCGGTGTACGACAACCACACCCACATGGAGATCGCCGACGGCGTGGGCGACGGCGGCGACGGGCCCCTGGAGTACCGCGAGCACCTCGACCGCGCGTCGAGCGTCGGGGTGCGCGGGGTCGTGCAGGTCGGCACCGACCTCGCCACCTCTGAGTGGTCCGCCGCGATCGCCGCCCGGGAGCCCCGCGTCCTGGCCGCCGTCGCGCTGCACCCGAACGAAGCCCCCGTGCTGCAGGAGCAGGGGCTGCTCGACGAGCACCTCGCCGGCATCGAACTGCTCGCGGGGCTGCCGCGGGTCCGGGCGATCGGTGAGACCGGCCTGGACTTCTTCCGCACCGGCGAGGACGGCCGCGACGCCCAGGTCCGGTCGTTCGAGGAGCACATCCGCATCGCCAAGGAGCACGACCTCGCGCTGACGATCCACGACCGCGACGCGCACGACGCCGTGGTCGAGGTCCTCGACCGCGTGGGTGCCCCGGAGCGGACCGTCTTCCACTGCTTCTCCGGCGGCCCGGACCTCGCCCGGCTCTGCGCCGAGCGCGGCTGGTACATGTCCTTCGCCGGCACCGTGACGTTCAAGAACGCCGCCGTGCTGCGTGAAGCCCTGGTCGTCGCCCCGCGGCACCTGATCATGATCGAGACCGATGCACCGTTCCTGACGCCCACCCCGTTCCGTGGTCGCCCGAACGCGCCGTACCTCATCCCCCTCACCCTGCGGTCGATGGCGGAGACGCTCGGCACGGACGCCTCGATGCTCGCGGCCCAGATCGCCTCGAACACCGAGCTCGTCTACGGCGCGTGGGACGCCGAGCCCGTGACGGTGGACGAGTAGTCGTGGGTGCACTGCTCGGCCCGGCGGAGATCCGGGAGCTCGCGGCCGAACTCGACGTCACCCCGACGAAGAAGCTCGGGCAGAACTTCGTGCACGACGCCAACACCGTGCGACGCATCGTGGCGGTCGCCGGCGTCACCCCGTCGGCACGGGTGCTCGAGATCGGGCCCGGCCTGGGGTCGTTGACGCTCGGCCTGACCGAGACCGGCGCATCTGTCACAGCGGTCGAGATCGACAAGCGCCTGGCCGCCAAGCTGCCGTCGACCGTCAGCACCATGCAGCCGGACGCGACGCTGACCGTCGTGCAGCAGGACGCCATGACCGTCGCCGCGTCGGACCTCGACACCGCACCGACGCACCTGGTCGCGAACCTGCCCTACAACATCTCCGTCCCCGTGCTGCTGCACCTGCTCGCGACCTTCCCGTCGATCGAGCGGTCGCTCGTCATGGTGCAGGCCGAGGTCGGGTACCGGCTGGCCGCCGGCCCCGGCAGCAAGGTCTACGGTTCACCGAGCGTCAAGGCCGCCTGGTACGGCGCGTGGAGCACCGCCGGGTTGGTCAGCCGTCAGGTCTTCTGGCCGGTGCCGAACGTCGACAGTGTCCTGGTGGCGTTCGACCGGCACGAGCCCCCGGGCGACGAACTCCTGCGGTCGCGGGTGTTCACGCTGGTGGACGCCGCGTTCCAGCAGCGGCGCAAGATGCTGCGGCAGAGCCTGTCCGGGGTGCTCGGCGGCAGTGCGCACGCCTCTGAGGTCCTGACGGCGGCGGGCATCGACCCGACCGCCCGGGGTGAGGCGATCGGTGTCGACGACTTCGTGCGGCTCGGGCGGACGGTCCTCGCTGCTGCCGAGTGACGTCTGGTCGACGGACAGGCGGCGAAATACGGAATGTTCTGTGGCGTCCGTTCGGCGCTCCTACGGTTGACTCCATCGACCAAGGAGGCACCGTGCGACCAGCCGAATCACCCCATCCGCTCCGCCGTGTCCCGACCGAGGCGCAGGCCGCAGAGGGACGTCTTCGAGCGCTGCGGCGAGCTGACCTCGATCATCAGCGAGCAACGAGCATCTCCACTGCGGCGGAACGTCGAGCCCTCTTCGCCGGGACACCGCGGCCGGAGGGCACGTTCGAAGAACGTCGCGAGCGTCGGCGGCGAGCGTCCGAGTTGATCGATCCGGACTTCTGGGTCGAGCCGACCGCGGCGTTCCACGGTCGACTCTGACCGTGTTCGATCGACTCGAGCCGCATCAGTTCGACGAGTACCGGGTCCTCGAGTTCAACGACTGCGCCGCCCGGCCGGACGTCGTCCTCGTCGACTCCAGTTTCATCCGGAGCGCTCTGCGCCGATGCGAGCGTCAGGATGCCGAGGTGGTCACCTTCCTCGATCACCTCGACCTGGTCGGCACCGAGATCCTGTACAGCGCCTACACGGAGTTCGAGGTGCTGCAGGCTGCTCACGGGATGGGCGCGGAAGCCGCTCGTCGCCACGTCGCCGCTTGGAGGGAATTGCTGCGGTCGACTCAATTGCACTGGGTCGGGATCGATGCCGTCAGCGACGAGGTCCCGCACCTCATGGAGCAGTTCGGGTTGACCGTTTCGGGTGCCGTTCACGTCGCAACAGCGTCGGATTGGGAGGTCGACGGCTTCGTGACGGTCGATCCGGCATTCGGAGGGGTCGACAAGGAGCGCCTGCCGCTGATCATCGACGCCGGGGGCGCGAAGCAGGCGCGTCGCTTGCGGGCGCGGTCCGGTCGTGACGTGACCTGACCTGACTTGGCGGTGCTCCGCACGCTCTGCGCCCTACGATGACGGCATGACCGACGGCACGGTTCGCTCGCACGCACAGGGGATGGCGCCCGACCGCGTCCTCGCAGCGACGGGCAGGTCACCGGACGAGTGGCACGCCCTGATCGACGGCGCAGACGGGACCACCATCGGGCACGCGGCGATCGCGTCCTGGCTGATCGACCAGGGCGTCGAACCGTGGTGGGCGCAGGGCATCACCATCGGCTACGAGCAGGCCCGCGGACTCCGCATCCCCGGTCAGCGCACGGACGGCACCTTCGCGGTGTCGGCGTCACGACAGGTCCCGGGTGAACGCGAGGCGGTGCTCGACCGGATCGTGCCGGTGTTCACGGCCGCACTCGGGTCGGCGCCGACGTCCGGACGCCGCGGCGGCAAGCGCCCGTCGGCACGGTGGACCTTCCCCGACCGCGAGTCCGTGCTGCTCACCACCGAGGACGGTCCCCGGCCGGACACCGTCCGCATCTCGGTGCAGCGGGAGCGGCTCACCGGCCCCGAGCGGATGCCCGACGCCAAGGCCGAACTGCAGCGGCTCCTCGCCGGACTCTGACACCGCGAACGGGGGTGCGCGGGCCGAGCGCGGACGCCCCTACGATCGACTCCGTGCCCCGTCGACCCGTCAGCCGCCTCGCCATCGCCATCACCCTGATCGCCGTCATCGGTGGCATCGCGATCATCGTGCTCTCGGTGCGTGACCTCGTGCAGCGTCCGACCGACGACGTGGTCTGGGTGCGACTGCTGGCAGGTGCAGCGATCATCGGCTGGGGCGTCGCCTTCAGCATGCTCGGCCGGTATGACGCGAATGCCGACGACGACGACGCCGCCGACTCGCGCGGCGCCGACGACGCCGTCGCGCTCGGCTCCACGCCCGTTCGTCCGGTCCAGCGAGCGGCCACGGCGTTCATGTGGACCGCGATCGCGGCGTGGGCCTACGAGATCCTCCGGTCGTGGTTCGGATGGACCGTGTGGGGTTCCGCGCTCGGCCTCGTCGTGGTGTGCGGCCTCCCCGTGCTCAACCAGTTCCTCGACCGGGTCATTGCCCGACGCGAGGCCGGCGACGCCCCCGGTCCGGAGAACGCCGCCGGCTGAACCTGCTCGCCGGGCTCAGTGCCCCGCGCCGGCCATCATCTCGAGGATCTGCTGGTGGTTGCCGTTCCGCTCGGCGAAGCGCAGCGGGTGCACGTTCTGCACCAGGATCTCCGGGGCAGCGCCGGACTCGATGAGCGCCATGACCTCGTCGGCGAAGGCGTCGAGCGGCATCCCGCCGAAGTCGGCGCCGCCCATCAGGTCGGTCATGACGGCCGGCGGGGCGAGCTCGAGCACCTCGACGGACGAACCGACGAGCTGCTGTCGCAGGGCCTGGGTGTACGAGTGCACCCCGGCCTTCGTGGCGTTGTAGGTCGGCGTGGCCGTCAGCGGCACGAACGCGAGACCGGACGTGACGGTCATCAGCGTCGCGGCGGGCTGGGCGAGCAGGTGCGGCAGGAAGGCGTCGATGAGCCGGATCGTCCCGACGAGATTCGTCTGGATGGTCTCGATCGCGTCGTCCATGTGATCCGAGGAACGCAGGTCCTCGTTGCGCATGATGCCGGACATGGTGATGAGGGCGTCGAGGGTCGGGTACGCCTCGAGCACCGAGCTGGCAGCGGCCTCGATCGACGCCGCGTCCGCGACGTCGATCTGCACGGTGCCGAAGCCGTGCTCGGCGGCGAGGGAGTCGAGGAGCGCCTGACGACGCCCGCCGATGACGACGGTACTGCCGGCGGCCTGCAGGCGCTGGGCGAGCGCGAGACCGATGCCCGAGGTCGCGCCGGGGATGAAGACGGTGGAGTTCGTGATGTCCATGACCACGACGATGCTCCGCGGGCAGGGGTGCAACCAGAGCGCGGTCATCGGGGGATCGGCGATCCCTGGCACCTCGACGCGAACCGGACGATGATCGACCCATGGACCGTGCCGCGCTCGCCGACTTCCTCCGCCGTCGCCGGGAGCTGTTGCGCCCCGAGGACGTCGGTCTCGGGCAGGGTCCGCGACGCCGGACCCCGGGGCTCCGCCGTGAGGAGGTCGCCGCCCTCGCCGGGATGTCCGTCGACTACTACACGCGACTCGAGCAGCAGCGCGGTCCGCAGCCGTCCGAGCAGATGATCGCGGCGATCGCCCGGGCCTTGCGCTGCAGCCTCGACGAGCGCGACCACCTGTTCCACCTGGCCGGGCAGAACGCCCCGACCCGGATGCACCGCGCGGACCACGTCGACCCCGCCATCCTGCGCGTGCTCGACCGGCTCGAGGACACCCCGGCGATCGTCGTGAGCCACCTGGGCGAGACCCTGGTCGAGAACCGGCTCGCTGCGGCACTCCTCGGCAGCTCGGTCGGCCTGGCCGGCAACCAGCGGTACCAGGCGTGGCGGTGGTTCGTGACGGGCGAGGAACGCGCCAAGTACGCACCCGAGCAACACGGACGACTGGGGCGGACCGTCGTCGCGTCGCTCCGCGCGACCGTCGGCCTGGCCGGCCCGGGCGACCGCCGGGCCGCCGAGCTCATCGCCGAGCTGGAGGCCCGCAGCCCCGAGTTCCGCGAGCTCTGGGCGAAGCACGAGGTCGCCACGCGCTGGTCGGACAACAAGACGATCGTGCAGCCGGAGCTCGGCCGCATCACCGTCGACTGCCAGGTGCTGCACACCGACGACCAGGCGCAGGCACTGCTGCTGTTCACGGCGCCTCCGGGATCGGAGGACGCGCAGAAGCTCGAGCTCCTCGGCGTCGTCGGACAGCAGACCTTCGCCGGCTGAGGACCTCGCACGGTGCGAGGTCGACCACCGCCGGTACCGAACGGTGCGAGGTTCCGTACGCCGTGCGACGGCGAGCAGGTCGCACCGAGTACGGAACCTCGCACCGAGCGACCAGGACCCCGTGCGGCCCTCGCCGCGAAGCAACGCCGCGTCACACACTTGGGCACGTGCGGTATACCGTGCCTAGGGTGGGGGCGTGAGCACTCCCCGCGTGTACGTCATCCACGAGAACCCCGAGTGGTTCCCGCCGCTCGCCGCCGCCTTCCAGGCTGAGGGTGTCCCGGTCGAGGAGATCCTGCTGACCGAGGGGCAGATCGACCTCGCGGCCGAGCCGGCACCCGGCGTCTACTGGAGCCGCATGTCCGCGAGCTCCCACACCCGCGGCCACGAGCACAGCAAGGAGTACACCCGGGCGATCCTCGGCTGGCTCGAGCGCGCCGGCCGCCAGGTCGTGGGCGGCAGCCACGTGCTCGAGCTCGAGGTGTCGAAGGTCGCCCAGCACGGTCTCCTGCAGCAGGCCGGGTTCGACGTGCCCCGCACCACCGCCGTGTTCGGCACGTCGACGCTCAAGGACGCCGCCCGCACCTTCACCGACGGGCAGGACGTGCCGTTCATCACGAAGCACAACCAGGGCGGCAAGGGCCTGGGCGTGCGGCGGTTCGACTCGCTCGCCGAGTTCGACGCCTACGTCGACAGCCCCGAGTTCGAGGCCCCGGTCGACGGCATCACCCTGCTGCAGGAGTACCTGACGGCCCGAGAGCCCTTCATCACCCGCGTCGAGTTCGTCGGCGGCGAGTTCGTCTACGCCGTCCGCGTCGACACGAGCGCCGGCAGCTTCGAGCTCTGCCCGGCCGACGCGTGCGAGGTCCCGCAGACCATCGCGGGTGCGGTCTGCGACGTCCCCGGCACCGAGATCGCCGGCGCGCCCCCGGCGTTCAGCGTGCGCACCGAGGTCACCGCCGAGCACCCGCTGGTCCAGCAGCTCCGCACGTTCCTCGCCGACCAGCGCATCACCATCGCGGGCGTCGAGTTCATGGAGACGACGGACGGCCGCACCGTGGTCTACGACATCAACACGAACACGAACTACAACCCCACGGTCGAGGAGTCCGCGCCGGCCTCCGGCCCGCGCTCCATCGCCCGGTACCTCGGCGGCCTCCTGGCCGACGAGTACGCGGCGCAGCTCACGGCCTGAGGACGCTAGACCCACCGGACTGGAGGCCCGTGGCGGGCCCGCCACGGACCTCCCGTCCGCCTTCCCACACCCCCAAGGAACCATCGTGCGATTCGGATACTGGACCCCGCTCTTCGGCGGCTGGCTGCGCAACGTCGACAACGAGAACATGCCGGTCACCTTCGACTACGTGAAGCGCCTGGCGCAGCGCGCCGAGCGGATCGGCTTCGACCTGACGCTCGTGCCGGAGCTCAACCTCAACGACATCAAGGGCACCGCGGCGCCCTCGCTCGAGGCCTGGTCGCTCGCGGCGGCGATCGCGGCGACGACCGAGCGCCTCGAGATCATGGCGGCGATGCGTCCCGGGTACCACCTGCCCGCGGTGACGGCGAAGCAGGCGGCGACGATCGACGACATCTCGTGCGGCCGGTTCACCTTCAACGTCGTGAGCGCCTGGTGGGCGGAGGAGGCGAAGCAGTACGGCGGGATCTTCTCGGAGCACGACGACCGGTACAAGCGCACCGCGGAGTTCGTCGAGGTCATGAAGGGCCTGTGGCGCGAGACCCCGTACTCGTTCTCGGGCGAGTACTACGACATCGAGAACGCGCACCTCGAGCCGAAGCCCCGCGTGACGCCGCGCATCTACGCCGGTGGGGAGAGCGAGGCCGGCAAGGCCGCGATCACCGGGTACGCCGACGCCTACGTCACGCACGGCGGCACCGTCGAGGAACTCCGCGCGAAGATCGACGAGATGAAGCAGCGCCGCGTCGACGCCGGCCTGCCGCCGTTCGAGGCGTTCGGCATGGCCGCGTACGTCATCGTGCGCGAGACCGAGGAAGAGGCGCAGGCGGAACTCGCCCGGATCACCGACGTGCAGCACGGCGGGGCGTACGAGTCGTACCAGGACTTCATCTCGAAGTCGCAGCTCGAGCACGTGCCCTCGCTCGAGGACTACTCGGTGTCGAACCGCGGCCTGCGCCCCGGGTTCGTCGGGACGCCGTCGCAGGTGGCGGACCGCATCCGGGAGTTCGAGGACGCCGGGGTCGACACGCTCCTGCTGCAGTTCTCGCCGCAGCTCGAGGAGATGGACCGGTTCGGTGAGCAGGTCATCCCGCTCGTCCGGCAGTCGGTCGGGGCGCAGTCCTGATGGGTGCCGCGTCGACCAACGCCGAGGACGGCTGGGCGTTCGAGACCCGCCAGATCCGCGCCGGCTTCAAGGCCGACCCGGGTTGGGGCGCGAACGTACCGCCGATCGCGCAGAGCGCCGCGTACGTCTACCCGTCGGGCGAGGACGCCGCCGCACGCTTCATGCTCGACGCCGCCGGCCACACCTACACGCGGGTGAACAACCCGTCGGCCGCAGCACTCGAGCGCCGGATCGCCGACCTCGAGGGCGGGATCGGTGCGCTGGCGCTGGCGTCCGGACAGGCGGCGACGTCGCTGGCCGTGCTCGGCGTCGCACGCGCCGGTGACCACGTGGTGTCGAGCGCCTCGCTGTACGGCGCGACCTACACGCTGTTCGCCTCGACCCTGCGGGACCTCGGCATCACCTTCACGTTCGTGCAGGACCCGACCGACCTGTCCGAGTGGGCGTCGGCCGTGCGCCCGGAGACGAAGGCGTTCTTCGGCGAGTCCATCCCGAACCCCCGCGGGGACGTCCTGGACTTCGCCGGGGTGGCCGCGGTCGCGCACGAGGCCGGTGTGCCGCTCATCGTCGACAACACCATCGCGACGCCGTACCTGGTGCGCCCGATCGAGCACGGTGCCGACATCGTCGTGCACTCGGCGACGAAGTACCTGGCCGGGCACGGCAGCGCCATCGCCGGGCTCATCGTCGACAGCGGGAACTTCGACTGGGCGGCGCACGCCGAGCAGTACCCGCAGCTGGCCTCGACCGAGCAGTCCGGGTTCGCGAACACGAACTTCGCCGAGAAGTTCGGGCGACGGGCGTTCATCCAGCGCACCCGCTCGAAGCTGTCCGCCGACCTCGGGCCAGCGATCGCACCGTTCAACGCGTTCCTGGTGCTGCAGGGCATCCAGACGCTGTCACTCCGCATGGACCGGCACGTGTCGAACGCCGCCACGGTGGCGTCCTGGCTCGACGCGCACGACCAGGTCGAGCACGTGCACTACGCCGGCCTGCCGGACTCGCCGTGGCACCACCTGCAGCAGCGCTACGTGCCGAAGGGGCCGTCGGCCGTGCTGTCGTTCGACCTGGCCGGCGGGGTCGCCGCGGGCCGACGGTTCGTGGCGGCGCTCGAGCTGTTCGACCACGTCTCGAACCTCGGTGACGTCCGCTCGCTCGTCGTGCACCCCGCATCGACCACCCACGTGCAGATGTCCTCCGCCGAGCGGGCGGCCGCCGGGGTGGGGGACGGTCTCATCCGCCTGTCGATCGGCCTCGAGCACATCGACGACATCACCGCGGACCTGGCGCGGGGGTTCACGGCAGCCGCAGCGGGATAGGTTGGGGGCATGACCACGTTGGCCGCACCGACCCGCGTACGGACGCGCGCCCCCGGCAAGATCAACGTGTTCCTGTCCGTCGGGGCGCTGCAGGACGACGGCTACCACGACGTCGCCACGGCGTACCAGGCGGTGTCCCTGTACGAGGACGTCACCGCCGAAGCCGCCGACGACTTCTCGGTCACCTTCACGGGTCCGATCGACACCAGCACCGTGCCGGTCGACGAGTCGAACCTGGCCATCCGTGCGGCCCGGCTCGTGGCCGACGCGGCCGGACACCGCGGCGGGGTGCGGTTGACCATCGACAAGCAGGTGCCCGTCGCCGGCGGGATGGGCGGTGGCTCCGCGGACGCCGCGGCGACCCTGCTCGCCGTCGACACGCTCTGGGGCACCGCGCTCGGTCGCGAAGAGCTGCTCCGGCTCGCCGCGCAGCTCGGCGCCGACGTGCCGTTCGCCTTCGCCGGCGGCACCGCCGTGGGCACGGGCCGCGGTGACGAGCTGAGCCCGGCGCTGGCCAAGGGCGAGTTCCACTGGGTCCTCGCCCTGAGTGACGACGGGTTGAGCACCCCGGCCGTCTACCGTGCGCTCGACGAGCACCGGGAGCGGTACCGAGCCGACATCTCCCCGGCGCCGTCGCACCCCATGGTCGAGGCGAACGTGCTGCAGGCCCTGCGCGCCGGCGACCCCGACCTGCTCGCCGACTGCGTCCACAACGACCTGCAGGCTCCGGCCATGCGGCTGCAGCCCCGGCTCGCGGCGACGCTCGAGCTCGGCGAGAAGTCCGGTGCCCTGGCCGGTCTGGTGTCCGGGAGCGGCCCGACGGTGGCGTTCCTGGTGGGCGACCGCGACGCCGCGCTCGAGCTGCAGGTCGAGCTCAGCGCCGCCGGGCTCGTCGCACTCCGTGCCACCGGCCCGGTGCACGGCGCACGCGTGGTGCACTGACCCGACGCCCCGGCGCAGCCGTCGGCGGCAGGACCGCCACCGTCAGCGGCTGGACCGCCACCGTCAGCGGCTGTACTTCCAGAGGATGACCGTGCCGGTGTGCCAGTAGCGCACGACGTGGAACCCCTCGGCCACGAGCGTGTCGGTGACCTGCGGGCGGATGTTCCGCGACTTGCCGCCGACGAACCACACGGTGTCGATCCCCGAGACCCGCTCGGGCACCGTCGTCGCGATGTCGCCGTTGACGTTCCAGAGCTGGCCGCGTTCGGCACCGGTCTCGGCGACGGCGAGGTCGCGCATCCCGGTGAAGGCCTCGGGGTAGGAGTCGGCGATCACCTGCGCGGTGGTGCCCGGGTGCTCCCAGACACTGCCGAAGACGACGCCCTCGTTCTGGTCGGTGCGGCGGTCCCGCTCGCGCTCGATGATCGCCGCCGCGTTCGCCCAGTGCGATTCCTGCTTGGCGTGGGGCAGCCGGACGATCGTGCTCGTCGGTGCTGACACGAGCAGCATCCCGACGACCGCGAGCGCCAGCCACCGCCGAGGCCGGATCGCCGTGATCGCCAGGCCGATGAGCAGCGCGACGAACGGCAGGCTCAGGCTGGCGTACTTCGGGGAGTACAGGTGCTCCCCGGCCGCGGTCGCGCCGACGAGCAGTGCGGTGGGCAGGACCGTCAGGGGGACGGCGACGCGCACGGCCTGCATCCGCAGCAGGTCACGGGAAGCGGGGGAGGGGCGTCGCGCCGCGCGCACGGCGAGCACGACGCCGACGATCATCAGGACCCACCCGAGCACCGCGTACGGCCAGACGGCACCGAACCAGGCGGTCGCGACGACCTGGCGCACGGTGGCCCACCCGACGCCGGTGATCCAGCCGACCTGCTTGGCCTGACCTGCGGCGAGGACGATGAACGGCGACACCGCGAGGGCGGCCCCGACGGCGGCGACACCCCAGCGCACGAGCGCGGCGCGGTCGACCATCGGCGCGGCCACCGGACCGCTTCGCTGCGAGAGCACGGCGTCGCGCCGTGCGGCACGGTCGGCGACGGCGGTCCAGAGGAGCACGACCCCGTGCGCGACGACGGCCAGGGCCAGGTAGACGTTGAACAGCACGGCCGCCACGGCGAGCAGGCCGTAGACGACCCACCACCGGGTCGCGTGGTGCCGGGTCCGGGTGCGCCGGACCGCGGTGATCCCCACGAGGGTCAGCGCGACGGCGAAGGTCGTGACGGTGGCGTACGGGCGCCCCTCGGTGCCGGCCCAGGCGACGCGGGGCAGGACCAGGAACACGATCCCGGAGACGACGCCGAGCCGCACACCGCCGAGACGACGGCCGAGGGCGACGACGAGCCCGGCGGAGACCCCGATGGCCAGGGTACTCGGGAACCGCAGCGTGAACGGCGAGTACCCGACGAGCGTGAACCAGACGTGCATCACGGCGTAGTACAGGCCGTGGACGGCGTCGACGTTCTGCAGCTCGGCCCAGAGCGCCGGCCAGCTCCGCTGCGCGCTCGCGATGGTCGCGGCCTCGTCGTACCAGACCGACGGCACCCAGCTGAAGGCCGCGGCGACGACGACGCCGAGCGCGCCGACGGTGATCTCGGGGGTCCGCGCGAGGGCCCGGACGGCCGCCACGACGACCCCGCGCGAGCGCGCACGCACCGACGCGTCCGACGTCGTGCGTCGGACCGGGACGGTACCGGTACGCGGGGAACTCACGTCCGCGACCGTACCGATCTGCTCTGGGGATCCGCCGCGTCCGGGCGTTGAACTCTCACATGCAGGCGTTCGGTGCGACGGGCCAGAATGACGGGATGGAACCCCTCGCCGCCCCCGCCGCCGCGCTCTCCCCGGGACGGACGCAGCTCGGTTCGCGGACCGCCGCGCTCGCCGACGTCGGGGTCACCGGGCTGCGCCGCCTGGCCACATCGCGCATCCTCGTCGTCGGGGCCGGCGGGCTCGGGGCGCCGGTGGTCGCGTACCTCGCCGGGATCGGTCGACTCACGGTGGTCGACCCCGACGTGGTCGACGCCTCGAACCTGGCCAGGCAGACGCTCTTCACGGCCGCGGACGTCGGCTCGCCGAAGGCGCAGGTCGCGGTCGCCCGAGCCGTCGCCGTCGACCCGGAACTCGACGCGGTCGCCGTGGTCGGGTCGTTCACGCCGGACCTGGTCGCCGGACACGACGTCGTGGTCGACGCCGCCGACTCGGTCGTGGTCACCCGGGCCGTCTCGGACGCCTGCGCCGCGGCCGGCGTGCCGTTCGTGTGGGGCTCCGTGCTCGGCCACGACGGGCAGGTCAGCGTCTTCCGCGACGCCGGAGGTGACGGCGTCGACTTCCACGACCTGCACCCCGACGCCCTGCCCGACGAGGGCTCGTGCGCCCTCGACGGCGTCGTCCCGGCACTGTGCGGCGCGGTCGGTGCGGTGATGGCGGGGCAGGTCTTCGCCTTGGTCACCGGCAGCGGCGACCCCCTGCTCGGACGCGTCCTGACCGTCGACGCCCGCCGGTGGCGCTGGACGGAGAGCCCCGTCCGTCGTGGTCCCGCCTCGCGTCGACCGGCACCCGCCGGCGCCGCGGCGCCGCGCATCGCGCCGGCAGCCCTGGCCGCCAGGGTGGCGGACCCGTCGGATCCGCTGGTCGTCGTCGACGTCCGGACCGCCGAGGAACGCGCGGCCGGCGTGGTCGCCGGTGCCGTCACCGACGACACCGGTTCGGACGAGGTCGTCGTCTACTGCGCGCGCGGACCCCGTGCAGACGCGTGGGCGGCGCGGCAGCCGGCCGGGAGGCGCGTGGCGGTCCTCGACGGCGGCTTCGAGGCCTGGCGTCGCGAGGGCCTGCCCGTGGCGATCGAGCACCGGTCCTGACCTCGTTCGGTCACGTCCACTGCGCCTGCCGCCGCGTCTGCGGGTAGGATTGGTCGATCATGACGCTACTGCGGGTACGGGACGCTGCGGCCTTCCTCGGGATCAGTGACGACACCGTGCGACGGCTCGTCGACGGGGGCACCTTCACCCGTGCCACGGACGACGCGGGGCGAGCCGTGGTCGACGGTCGCGAGGTCGCCGCGTACGCACGGGAACGCAGCACCGAGCCGACCGACCCGGCGTCCGCGGTGAAGAGCTCGGCGCGCAACCGCTTCGTCGGGATCGTCACCGACCTGGTCGTCGACACCGTGATGGCGCAGGTCGAACTGCAGTGCGGCCCGCACCGCGTGGTGTCCCTGATGAGTGCCGAGGCCGTCCGCGACCTGGGGCTCGAGGTCGGTTCCGTCGCGGTGGCGTCCGTCAAGGCCACCATGGTCGCGGTCGAGGCACCCGCACGGCACGAGGACGAACGATGAGCCTCCTCCGGCCGTTCGCGGCGCTGGCCCTCGCCGCCACCGTCGCGCTCGGGCTCGCAGCGTGCACGGCTCCGGACACGGGCTCGGGGGCTCAGGCCTCGGCGGGGTCCGACACCGAGGGGCCGACCGGTTCGATCACCGTGTTCGCCGCCGCGTCCCTGCAGCAGACCTTCACGACCCTGGGCAAGCGGTTCGAGACCGCGAACCCCGGCGCCTCGATCCGGTTCTCGTTCGCCGGCTCGAGCGACCTCGTCACCCAGATCCAGAACGGTGCCCCCGCCGACGTGTTCGCGTCCGCCGACGAAGCGAACATGGCGAAGCTGTCGTCGACCGACCTGGCGAGCGGATCGCCGCGGGACTTCGCGACGAACGTCCTCGAGATCGCCGTCGCTCCGGGCAACCCGAAGGGCATCACGGACCTCGACGACCTGACGGCTCCGGGCGTCCAGCTCGTCACGTGCGCCGCCCCGGTGCCGTGCGGTGCCGCGACGGCGGAGGTCGAGTCCGCATCGGGCGTCGATCTCGAGCCGGTCAGCGAGGAGCAGTCGGTCACCGACGTGCTCGGCAAGGTCGAATCCGGTCAGGCCGACGCCGGACTCGTCTACGTGACGGACGTCCGAGGGGCCGGCGGCAAGGTCGACGGCGTGCCGTTCGACGAGTCGGCCACGGCCGTCAACACGTACCCGATCGGCGTGCTCCGGGATTCCGAGGACCCGGCGCTCGCGCAGGCGTTCTCGGAGTACGTCCGCTCCGCCGCCGGGCAGCGTGTGCTCGCCGACGCGGGTTTCGGGAAGCCCTGACCCGTGGCTCCGCGCGCTGACGGACGGCCGCCGGTCGCGTGGTGGCTCCCGCTGCCCGCGGTGCTCGGCGGGCTGTTCGTCGTCGTGCCCGTGCTCGCGATGCTCGGCCGGGTGGACTGGTCGTCGTTCGTCGGGCTCGTGACCTCCACCGCGTCGCTGACCGCGCTCGGGCTCAGCCTCGGCACGGCGCTCGCGGCCACGGGTGTCGCGTTCGTCCTCGGGTACCCGCTCGCCGTGCTGTTCGCGCGGTCGCGGTCACGGTGGGTCGGCGTCGCCCGGGCCGTCGTGCTCCTGCCGCTCGTCCTGCCGCCGGTGGTCGGCGGCCTCGCGCTGCTCGCGGCCTTCGGTCGGCTCGGGGTGGTCGGGGCCTTCCTCGACGACCACGGCCTGCACATCGCGTTCACCACGACGGCGGTGGTCATCGCGCAGACCTTCGTCGCGATGCCGTTCCTGGTGTCCTCGGTCGAGGGGGCACTCCGCGTCGAGGGCGACCGCTACGAGCGGGTCGCCGCGACCCTGGGCGCCGGACCGACCCGGACCTTCCTGACCGTCACGACGCCGCGGGTCCTGCCGGGGATCGTGTCCGGGCTGGTGCTCTGCTTCGCCCGGGCGCTCGGCGAGTTCGGCGCCACCCTGACCTTCGCCGGCAGCCTGCAGGGGGTCACCCGGACCCTGCCGCTCGAGGTCTACCTGCAGCGCGAGGTCGACCCGGACACCGCGGTGGCCCTGGCGGTCGTGCTCGTCGTGGTGGCCGTCGTCGTCATCGGCGCCTCGTCGTTCCGGACCCGCGGAGCCCTGGCGTGACGGCCGAGGGCACGGTGGGCGTCCGGGCACACGTCGTCGTCGGGTCGCGGGACGTCGACGTCGCGATCGAGGTCCGAGCGGGGGAGTGCCTGGCCGTCATCGGGCCGAACGGTGCCGGCAAGTCGACGCTGCTCGAGGCCCTGGCCGGCCTGCTGCCGATCGACGCCGGCCGGATCGAACTCGACGGGGTCCGTGCTTCGAGTCCACGGCACACCGTGCCCGCGCACCGTCGACGGACCGGACTCGTCGCGCAGCGGTCCGACCTGTTCCCGTTCCTCGACGTCGTCGGGAACGTCGCATTCGGGCCCCGTGCGGCCGGAGCAGGTCGTGCCACGGCCCGGGAACGTGCCCTCGACGCGCTCGACACCGTCGGGGTCGCCGACCTGGCCACCCGCCACCCCGGAGCACTCTCGGGCGGTCAGGCGCAGCGCGTCGCGATCGCCCGGGCGCTCGCCACCGAACCGGCGGTGCTGCTGCTCGACGAACCGACCTCGGCGCTCGACGTCGGCGCGCAGGACGAGGTCCGCGCGGCACTCCGGACCGCGGTCGCCGGCCGGCCCGCCGTGCTCGTCACGCACGACCCGGTCGAGGTCGTCGCCCTGGCCGACCGCGTCGTCGTGCTCGAGGGCGGACGGATGGTGGAGCAGGGCACCCCCGCGGCCGTGCTCGGTCGTCCGACGAGTGCGTTCGCCGCGACGTTCTCCGGGCTCGCGCTGGTGCGCGGGACCGCCACCGGGGGTGGGATCGCGATCGACGGCGGGGGCGAGCTGGCGTCGAGGACGCACGCCGTGCCTCCCGGCCGGCCCGCCCTGGCTGCGTTCCACCCGACGGCCGCCGTGCTGACGCGGGACGGTGCCGGAGCCGCGCGCACCGTCTCGTCGCTCGAACCGCGCGACGGACTGGTGCGTGTCCGGGCCGGTGACCTGGTGGCGGACCTGACGCTCGCCCGGCTCACCGCGCTCGGGATCGCCCCGGGCGACGCGGTGCGCATCGACGTCCCCGCAGCCGAGGTGGCGGTCTACGCACCCCCTGGTTGAACCAGGCCGTTGCGTGCGTACCTGGTCGCATCGGGCATGCCGGGTCGATTCGGGCGTACCTGGTCAGGAGTTCCGACACGGTATGCCCGAAAACGCCTGGTATCGCGGGTGTTCTGGGAAGGAACGGGCGCCGCTCAGCCCCCGGCGAAGGGCGGCATGACGTCGACGACCTCGACACCGTGGAGCGCAGTCGCCCGGTCACGCGTCGTCACGCCGTCGACCAGGTACGAGCAACGCTCCTGCAGGGCCGTCCAGCGCTCGGGGTCGGCGGGCACGACCTCGCGCACCGCCTGGTCGATCGTGTCGGCCGTGGTCGTCATCGAGTCGACACCCACGGCGGCCCGGGCAGCGGCGAAGAACCGGATCGTGGTCATGCCTCAGCCGCCGATCGCACTCATGCCGCGCGTCGGGTGCACGAGCTCGTCGCTGTCGTCACCGTGGTCGCGCGGCTTCGCCCACATTGCGAGCCGCCAGAGCTCGGCGACGTGGTCGTCGTCGGCCCCGGAGCGCATCGGCCCGAGCACGTCGGTCTCCTCGTCGGAGAACAGGCAGCTGCGCACGTGCCCGTCGGCGGTCAGCCGGGTCCGGGTGCAGTCGGCGCAGAACGACTCGGTGATGCTCGCGATGATCCCGACGGTGCCGAGCGGCTCCCCGGTGACCGCATCGTGCACGCGGTACCGCTCGGCCGGGGCACCGTCGCGCGGAGCGTCGTCGGGCGTGAGCACGAACGACGTCGCCAGCAGCGCGCGGGTCTCGGCGGCGGTGATCATCGAGGTGCGGTCCCAGGCGTGGTCGGGGTCGAGGGGCATCTGCTCGATGAACCGCAGCTCGTAGCCACGCTCCAGGCACCAGCGGAGGAGCTCCGGGGCGGCCTCGTCGTTGATGCCGCGCAGCAGCACCGCGTTCACCTTGATGTCGAGCCCGGCGTCGTGCGCGGCAGACAGCCCGGCGATGACCTTGTCGAGGAACGGGCGGCGGGTCACGGTGGTGAAGACGTCGGGGTCGACGGTGTCGAGCGACACGTTCACGCGCCGCAGCCCGGCGTCGTACAGGCCCTGGGCGCGGTGGGCCAGGCCGATGGCGTTCGTGGTGAGCGACAGCTCCGGCGCGTCGGGCAGCGCGGCGCACCGGGCGATCACGTCGACCAGGTCGTGCCGGAGCATCGGCTCGCCGCCGGTGAACCGGACCTTGCGGACGCCGAACCGCGACGAGCCGATCCGCACCAGGCGCTCGATCTCGGTCGCCGTCATCAGGGCCTCGTCGGGGGCGAACGGCAGCCCGGCCGCGGGCATGCAGTACGTGCAGCGCAGGTTGCAGCGCTCGGTCAACGAGACCCGCAGGTCGACGGCCCGTCGCCCGAACCGGTCGACGAGCCCGGCGGGAGCCGGATCCACGGAGCCGGTCGTGCCGAGCAGGATCGCGGGTGCCATGGTCGTCAGCGTACGTGTTCCACGCGCCGGAACGACAGCTGTTCCCACCACCGTCGCCACTCCGACCGCTCCGTGCGCAGCAGCGTGACGAGCACGATGACCGCCACGGCCGCGAGCAACCACCACCGGTAGGCGTCCGCCGACGGCCACACCCCGCGCAGTGCGATGGCGAGGCCGATCGACAGCCATTCCCAGCGCCCGGACAGCACCACGAACGGGATGAGCAGCAGCGCGTACCAGGGGTAGCGCGGCGTCACGGCGAGGAACGTCACGCCGATCATCAGGACCTCGCCCGACCACGGCCGCGCCGGGTCGGACAGCCGCCACGCCACGAACGCCGCCAGCAGCACCAGGAGCCCCACCACCAGGGTCGCCGCGTCGCCCTTGACCACGAGCGACACCAGTGCGAACCGGGAGCCGTCCTCGTAGCCCTCCTCGCTCAGGTAGCCGGGCAGGTACCCGAGCACGTCGAGCCCGGTCGTCAGCACGTAGGGCACGTAGAGCAACCCGAACACCGCGATGCCGATCGGGATCGCCCACCAGGCCCGACCGCGGCCGAGCAACGGCGGGTACACGATCGCCGGGATGAGCTTCGTCGCGGTCGCGGCCCCGAGCGCGATGCCGCCCCAGATCGGCCGGCCGAACGCGACGAGCACGACACCGGCCGTGGCGAGTGCGGCGCCGACGACGTCGACGTGCGAGTTGGTGACCGCCTCGGAGGCGACGAGCGGCGACCAGGCCCAGAGCGCCGCCCACCAGGTCGGACGGCCGATCCGACGGAGCACCAGGACGAGTCCGACGGACACGCCGAGCGACACGAGCAGTCCGGCGACCTGGAACGGCAGGTACTGCGCGGTCGCGGGCACGAAGAACCGCACCGCGGCGAACCACAGCTGCGCCATCGGCGGGTAGATCGTCGTGACGTCCGGCCGGTTGATCGCGGTGCAGTGCCCGTCGGCGCCGTCGCCGAGCCCGCGGAACCGGGGCTTCAGCGGATCGCACGTGCCGTCCACCTTGTCGGGGAACAACCAGTCGGGTCGCAGACCGGACAGTGCCGCGGACTGGGGGGTGTGCGCGTACGGTGAGACACCGGCATGCTGGACGATGCCGTCCCACGCGTACCGAGCGGAGTCGGTGCTCGTGTTCGGCGGGCCGACCAGCGCGGCGATGCCGATCACCACCGCTCCGCCGATGACCACGGTGGTCATCCACCGGACGGGCACGAAGCGCACCCCGAGCACGGCGATGACGAAGACGGTCCAAGCGATCAGCGTCCACGCAACGAATGCAGAACGATGGCCCGATCGGAGGAACCCCAGATGCGTGACGCCGACGGCGATGACGCCCGACAGGGCGAGTACTCCCACGACGGCCAGCACCGTGCCGATCCGGGCGGCGGTGCCGTCGGCCAGGGACGGTCGGAGGGCACGCAGTCGGTCGCTCATGGTGGGTCGAGGCTATCCGGCCTCCAGCGCCTGCTGCACGACGGACGAGCAGCTCTGGCGTCCCCCAACCGCAACGCCCGCTCGGCGGTGGTGCTCGGGCGTCTGCTCGGCATCGCGTTCCTGATCTGCTTCGGCACCGGGATCTACAGCCACCTGCTGCAGGAACCGCTCGGCTGGATGCGGTTCCCGACCCGTCCGACGCAGCTGTACCAGTTCACGCAGGGCCTGCACATCACGACCGGGATCGCGATCATCCCGCTGCTGCTCGCCAAGCTCAACACCGTCATGCCCGCCCTGGTGCAGGTGCCGCCGGTGCGTGGCGTGCTGCACCTGCTCGAGCGGCTGTCGATCGCGGTGCTGGTGTCCGCGTCGATCATCCAGGTCGTCACCGGCCTGCTCAACACGTACCAGTGGTACCCGTGGCCGTTCCCGTTCCGCCAGGTGCACAACGCGATGGCCTACGTGATCATCGGGTCGCTGGCCATCCACATCGCCGCCAAGCTGCCGGTCATCGCCCGCTACTGGCGGAAGCGCGACTCCTACGACGTGCACGGCCGGTTCATCGCGGACCCCGCGTCCGGCAGTGAGCTGCTCCCACCCGGCCTGGAGGCGCATCCCGCGTCCGCCCCGCACGCTGCGGTCGCCGAGACCACCGGGTCCACCGCCCCCGGCCTGCTGGGCCGCGTGTTCCGCTGGATCGACGGCGTCGACGCCGCCCCCGGCGGCGCCGAGCCCCGTCCCACCGGACCGGACACGGCCCCGGAGACCCGCGAGGGGTCCGAGGAGCCGAGTCCCGCCCAGCCGACGGCCGACGTGCCGGAGGCGAGCCGGGCCTCCCGGCCGACGCCGGAAGCAGCCACCGGACGACGCCAGCGCATCGCCCGACGCGGGTTCTTCGCCGGCGTGACGGCGGCGACCGTCGGTGTCGTCGCGCTCACGGCGGGGCAGTCCTCGAAGCTCGCGGAACCGTTCAACGTGTTCGGCGCCCGCGGCCGGGGCATCGGGGCGAACGGGCTGCCGGTGAACCGGACCGCGCGTGCGGCCGGTGTGCTCGCCAGCGCGACCGCCGCCGACTGGACGCTCACCGTCGTCGGCCACGACGTGAGCCGGACGTTCGTCCGGGCGGAACTCGTCGCGCTCGGCACCGCGCAGGTCGACCTGCCGATCTCGTGCGTCGAGGGGTGGAGTCAGATGGCGACCTGGAAGGGCGTGCGGATGCGCGACCTGCTCGACGCCGTGCAGGCGCCGCAGGGGTCGCACGTGCGCGTGACGAGCCTGGAGCGGCACGGCGGCTACCGGATCATGGACATGGGACCGGAGTACGCCGAGGATCCGACGACGCTCGTCGCCCTCGAGCTGAACGGTGCGACGCTCGACCTGGACCACGGGTTCCCGGCGCGGATCATCGCTCCGGGACGGCCCGGTGTGCTGCAGACCAAGTGGATCGAGAAGATCGAGGTGCTCCGGTGAAGGCCGCGCGGATCGTGCTCGTGGTGATCGGCGTGCTGGTCATCGCGTTCGGGGCGTACGTGCTCGTGACGTCCGTCACGCCGAACCGCATCGGCGGGCTCGGGGTGTGGCTGCTCGCGGCGGTGGTGCTGCACGACGCGGTCCTGTCCCCGTTCGTGGTCGGTGCCGGGCTGCTGCTGCGTCGGGCCGGACGCTCGCTCCGGGCCTGGGTGCTCGTCGTCGTGCAGGCGGCGATCGTCCTCGGCAGCGTGCTCGCCCTGGTGGTCCTGCCGGAGATCGCGGCCAAGGACCACGGGCAGAAGAACCCCACCGTGCTGCCGTTCGACTACGGCACGCGGCTGCTGCTCGTCGAGGGGGCGCTGCTCGTCGTCGTGGTGGTGGTGCTCGTGGTCGGGGCGGTGCGGTCGCGTCGGACCGGCGGTTCGTCCGGTCCGGCGGGTCCGGCTGGTTCGTCCGCGGTACGCACCACTGGTTGAAGGGACAACCTTTCGGTATGATCAGCTCATGACCGACGAGACCCCGTGGCTCACCCGCGAGCAGCTGCGCGCGTGGATGAAGCTCGTCGCCGTCATGGAACTCCTGCCGGCCGCGCTCGACCAGCAGCTGCAGCGTGACGCCGACCTGACGCACTTCGACTACATGGTCATCGCGATGCTCTCCGAGACCGACACCCGGACCCTGCGGATGTCGGCGCTCGCCTCGGCCACGAACGCCTCGTTGCCGCGGCTGTCGCACGTGGTGTCCCGCCTCGAGAAGCGCGGGCTCGTGACCCGGTGCCCGTCGACCTCCGACCGCCGGGCCACCGACGTCCGCCTGACCGACGCCGGGTACACCACCATCGTCGAGGCCGCTCCGGACCACGTCCGCACCGCCCGCCGGGTGGTGATCGACGCGCTCTCCGACGAACAGGTCGCGCAGCTCGACGGCATCGCCGCGTCGCTCCTGACCCGGCTCGACCCCGAGGGCCGGTTCGCGGCGCTGACGTACCCGCGCGAGGACGACGACACCGCGATCTGCGAGCAGCGGCTGACGGGTGCGGCGACGGACTGAGGCTGCCTGGCCGTCGCGTCCCTGCAATAGGCTCGCCGCATGACCGACCCCGCCGCGCCGTCCGACACGTACTCCTACCTCGGACCCGCCGGCACCTTCACCGAGGCGGCCCTGAAACTCGTCGAGGCCGCCGCCGGTAAGCCCTGGCGGAGCGTCAACAACGTCGGTGAGGCCCTGGACGACGTCGTGTCCGGCCGGTCGATCGGGGCAGTCATCGCGATCGAGAACAGCGTCGACGGCGGGGTCAGCGCCACGCAGGACGCCCTGGCCCGGATCCCCGGCGTGCGGATCGTGGGGGAGTACCTGGTCCCCGTCGACTTCGTGCTCGTCGCCCGGCCCGGCACCACGCTCGCCGACGTCCGCACCGTGAACGCACACCCGGTCGCCTACGCGCAGACCCACAACTGGCTCGAGGCGAACCTGCCCGGCCACGGCCACATCCCGGCGTCGTCGAACGTCGCCGCGGCGCTCGCCCTGCTCGAGGCGGACCCCACGGCCGACGCCGCCGTCGCACCGCCCGGCATCACCGACCACCACGACGTCGTCGTGCTCGCGTCGTCCATCGGCGACAACGCCTCGGCGGTCACCCGGTTCGTGCTCGTGTCGAAGACCCTCGCCCTGCCCGAGCCCACCGGTGCCGACAAGACGAGCGTCATCGTCGAGCTGCCCGCCGACCACCCCGGCGCCCTGGTCGACATGCTCGAGCAGTTCGCGACGCGGGGCATCAACATGGGGCTGCTGTCGTCACGGCCGATCGGTGACGAGCTCGGTCGTTACCGGTTCGTCATCGACCTCGACGGGCACGTGCGGGACGAGCGCGTCGCGGACGCGCTGCTCGGCCTGCGCCGTTTCAGCCCGCGCGTGACGTTCCTCGGGTCGTACCCGCGCGCCGACGGAGCCCGCCCCGAGGTGCCTGCGCGCTACTCGGACGCCGCGTTCGTCGAGGCGCGCGACTGGCTGCGCGCGATCGTGTCCGGCGAGCCCGGGGCTCGGTAGCGGCGGAACCGCACCCGGCTCAGCTCAGGGCACCTGGCGCGAGCCGTGGCGGTCGTCCGCCGGGTCGGGCACCCGCACGGACAGCCCCATCGGGTCGATGCGCGACCGGAAGGCGATGACCTCGCCCACCGGGTCGCCGTCGATCTCGAACTCGTCGGGCCGCTCGAGCCGCGCCGTGAACTCCTGCCCGCGCAGGTAGCGCAGGGGTCGTTCCTCGCGCGACTTCGAGACGATCTTCTTGCCGACGGCGGTCTTGGACAGGTTCGACCGGCGGAACGCCCGCAGGATCCCGTTCTCCCAGAACACCCGGGCTCCGATCCGCACCCAGCCGAAGAACCCGCGGGGACGCATCACGGCGATGTCGAACACACCGTCGTCGATCTCGGCGTCGGGCAGCAGGATCGCGCCGGCCTGCAGCATGCCGCAGTTGCCGACGATCAGGGAGTGCGCCCGGAGCGAGCGGTTGCCGTCGTCGTCCAGCTGGTAGCGGAACTCGAAGGCGTTCGCGTCGCGCACGGAGCGGAACAGCGAGTCGACGTAGGCGAGCCAGCCGACCTTCTTCTTCAGCTCGGGACGGGTGTTCACGAGCATCCGGGCGTCGAGACCCAGGCCCGCCATCACCAGGAAGCCGAAACGCTCGCGCTCGCCGCCGGGGCGCTCGATCTTGAGCATCCCGAAGTCGATCTTCCGGTCGTCGCCGTGGAAGATCGTCCGGACGCTCGCGGCAAGGTCGTCGAGGGGGAGCTTCATGTTGCGCGCGAGCAGGTTGCCGGTGCCGCTCGGCAGCAGCGCCAGGGTCGAACCGGCCTCGTGCACGACCTCGGCGACCGCACGGACCGTGCCGTCACCGCCGGCCGCCGCGATGACGTCGGCACCGGCTTCGATCGCTTCGCGGGCCATGCCGCCGCCCGGGTCCTCTTCGCTCGTCTCGAACCACAGGGTCTCGGCCCAGCCGGCCTCCTGCTGGTGCTGCTCGACGGTGGACTTGAGGGTCGGCAGGTGGACCTTGACCGGGTTGTAGACCACCGCGGCCGTCCGTTGCTCGGTGGGGAGGGCGTCCTGATCCGCGGGCGCGGTCTCCGAAGGGGTCGACATGCGTCCACGCTACCGATCGAGGCTGCGTGCGCTCGCCCCGTCTAGGATGTGGCGAGTGATCGATCCACAGCTGCTTCGCGACAACCCGGACGTCATCAAGGCTTCACAGCGGGCACGGGGTGCCTCCGAGGCCGTCGTCGACGAAGCCGTCGCCGCCGATTCCGCCCGCCGCAGTGCGATCACCTCGTTCGAGTCGCTCCGCGCCGAGCAGAACGCGTTCGGCAAGACCGTCGCCAAGGCCCCGAAGGACGAGAAGGCCGCGCTCGTGCAGCAGGCCCAGGCCCTGGCCGCCAAGGTGAAGGAAGCGCAGGCCACCGTCACCGCGGCCGAGGACGCCTTCAACTCCGTCGTCCGCGGCATCCCGAACGTCGTGCTCCCCGGGGTGCCCGAGGGCGGCGAGGACGACTTCGTCACGCTCCGCACCGTGGGCACCAAGCCCGAGTTCGACTTCGAGCCGAAGGACCACGCCGACCTCGGCGAGCACCTCGGCATCATCGACATCCCGCGTGGTGTGAAGGTCTCCGGCTCGCGCTTCTACTTCCTGCGCGGCATGGGCGCCCGGCTCGAGATCGCGCTGATGTCGCTCGGCCTCGACCGTGCGATCGCCGCCGGCTTCGAGCCGCTCATCACCCCGACGCTCGTGCGCCCCGAGACGATGGCCGGCACCGGGTTCCTCGGTGAGCACGCGGCCGAGGTCTACCGGCTCGAAGCCGACGACCTGTACCTGACCGGCACGAGCGAGGTCGCCCTCGCCGGGTTCCACGCCGACGAGATCCTGCCGCTCGAGGAAGGACAGGCCCACCGCTACGCCGGCTGGTCGACCTGCTACCGGCGCGAGGCCGGTTCGGCGGGCAAGGACAACCGCGGCATCCTCCGCGTCCACCAGTTCAACAAGCTCGAGATGTTCGCCTACGTCCACCCGGACCAGGCCGAGGCCGAGCACGAGCGGCTCGTCGCGCACCAGGAGCAGATGCTCCAGGACCTCGGGCTGCACTACCGCGTGATCGACGTCGCCGCCGGCGACCTCGGCACGAGCGCGGCGAAGAAGTACGACATCGAGGCCTGGGTCCCGACCCAGGGCACGTTCCGCGAGCTCACCTCGACGTCGAACTGCACGACGTTCCAGGCACGCCGCCTCGACATCCGGTACCGCACCGAGAGCGGCAAGACCGCCCCGGTCGCCACCCTGAACGGCACCCTCGCCACCACCCGCTGGATCGTCGCGATCCTCGAGACGCACCAGCAGGCCGACGGCTCCGTCGTCGTGCCCGAGGTCCTGCGCCCCTACCTCGGTGGCGTCGAGGTGATCGAGCCCCGATGAGCACCCAGGGACGCTTCGTGGACGGCACCCGACAGGGCGCGGGCACCGACGCGCCCGCCCGCACCAAGCGCTGGCTCGTCGCGCTCGACATCGACGGCACCACCATGCGCGAGGACGGTGTCATCACCGAAGCGGTGGTCGCCGCCGTGCGCGATGCCGAGGCCGCCGGGCACGAGGTCATGCTCTCGACCGGCCGCAGCGAGGGCATGACCGTGCCCCTGCTCGAGACCCTCGGCATCCGGCCGAAGTACCTGGTCTGCGCCAACGGAGCGCTCATCCTGGCCCGCCGCGCCGACGGCTCCTACGTGCGCGAACACGTCGAGCGGTTCGACCCGTCCGAGGTGCTGCAGACCATCCACGGCGCGCTCGAGAACGCCGCCTTCGGCGTCGAGGACGAGACCGGTCACTTCCTGCTGTCCGGCAACTTCCCCGACGACACCATGACCGTCGAGGGCGAGCACGTGCCGTTCGAGCAGCTGCTCGGCGTCGAGGCCACCCGCGTCGTCGTCATCTCGCCCGGCCACGACACCGAGGACTTCCTGCAGATCGTCGAGCAGATGGGTCTGCACAAGGTCTCGTACTCCGTCGGCTGGACGTCGTGGCTCGACATCGCGCCGGAGGGCGTGACGAAGGCCACCGCGATGGAGCGCGTCCGCGAGTGGCTCGACATCCCGCGTTCCCGCGTCTTCGCCGCGGGCGACGGTCGCAACGACATCGACATGCTCCGCTGGGCCTCGACCTCCGGTCGCGGCGTCGTCATGGGCCAGGCCCCCGACGACGTCGTCGACGCCGGCAACGAGCTCACCGGCGGCATCACCGACGACGGCCTGGCAGCGGCACTCGACTCCCTGCCCCGCTAGTCCGCGCTCGCGCGCACCCCAGCCTGGAGGCCCGGGTAGACTTCCCGGGACGCGATCACGTCTCGCCACGTGGTCGCGTCACTGGAGGGTTGTCCGAGCGGCCGATGGAGCCTGTCTTGAAAACAGGTGGGCAGAGATGTCTCGTGGGTTCGAATCCCACACCCTCCGCCACTACCGAGGTCCGTAGATCCGCAGCAACACGCGGATCTAGCGGGCCTCGTCTTCATTCCGGGCGGCCTCTGCCCACATCTTGCCCACAACCGTCTGCGCGAGCCCGTCATCGAGGCGGCCCGCAACGACGTCCAGGTCGTCTTCGAACAGCTCGGCGTACACGTCGAGTGTCATCGCTGCGGAGGCGTGGCCGAGCATCCGCTGCACGGCCTTCACCTTCGCGCCGGCGCTGACCGCGAGGCTCGCGGCTGTGTGCCGAAGTCCGTGCGGTGTCGTCGACGGGATGCCCGCCTTCCTCACCGCGGCCGGGAACCACCCGTGGTCGTTGTGCCAGCGACGCTCGTGGGTTCCGTGCTTCGTGGCGAACACGAGGTCGTCGTCTCCCTTCCCCGAGCAGCGCTCGCGCAGGGCTGCCGCCAGCAGTGCCGGGAAGGGCACAGACCGCCGCTTGTGCGTCTTCGGCGTCCCGACCGTGATGACGTTCGCGATCTCGACCGCGTTCACCGTCACGTTCAGCCGCCGGCGCGCGAAGTCCACGTCCTTCACCCTGAGTCCGACGGCCTCTCCCCACCGAAGGCACGTGTATGCCAGCACCAGGACAAGCGTCGACCGGTCGCCTGCAGCGAGCGCGAGGTCAGACACCTGCTCATGCGTCAGGTAGACGTGCTCCTTGCGCTTCTTCCGCGGAAGATTCACGTCACGCGCAGGGTTGCTCAGGATGCGCCGATCCTTCACCGCGGTGTCCAGGATGCTCGCGAGTACCCCGTAGTTCCGGATCACCGTTGTTGCGCTCGCTGACTTCATCGACGTCACCCAGGTCTGCACCGCGCTGTGCTTCACCTCGGACACCTTTTTTGCGCCCCAAACCGGCTCGACGTGGAGTCGCCAGGCGATCTCGAGGGGACGGAACGACGACGGCTTGAGGTGTGTCTGGTTCGCCAGCCAGACCGGGCCGAGTGCGCCGATCGTTTCCCGGGCGTCCTCCGGCCGGACGAACTCGCCGCGGGCCTTCGACACCTCGACTGAGGCGAGGAACAGCCCGGCGTCGCGCTTGGTCGTGAACCCGCGCTTGTCGGTCTGCATTCGGTCGGGCGTGCGGTAGCGGACTCGGTACCGGCGGCCGGCCTTCGTTGTGTACGGCTCGACGGAACCCATCAGTCAAGTGGTCCGCGTTCGGCGACGTCGACCCCGAGGTCGAGGAGTTCCTGGCGGCTGGCAGCTAGCTCGCGCTCATTCTCTGCGTATCGAGCCGGGTCGGAGTTCTTCTGTTCATCGGTGCGGCGACTGTCAAGGTATGCCCGGCGCCGATCGGACTGGTACCTGCTAAGCGCCTTCAGGATGGCGAGAACGAGTGTGCGTCCGGGCCCCGCGGGCTTAAGGCGCTCGTTGAATCCTGGACGCTCGAGGAACCAGTCGATCAGCGTCGCGGCTGTCATCGACTGGGTAACCGAATCCCCCTTGACAACCTGTACGTGTCGGAACGGCTCGTGAATCGGGAGTGCAAGAGCGACCGGTGGGATGTCGAGGACCCAAGCGAGGGCAAGGAGCTGGTCAACGGTGATGTCCGATTTGCGCCCCGACTCAATGTTCGCGATGACGGATCGCGAGAGCTCGCCGCCAAGGCGCTCGCTGACGTCCTGAGCGCTGAGGCCAGCCATCTTGCGGTAGCGGGCAAGGCGGTCACCGAGGCCGGTGCTAGGGCGCGAAGTCATGATCGACACACTAACCAAGTCCACGACACGCTGACGACCTCAGCGTCGGGACTTGTTTTTCTGCGCACATTACTGTGTACTGAAAACACAAGTTGCGCAGTCACCACACAAGGAGTCGTCATGGAAGTCCTTCTCGCTCCGAAGGCGGTAGGCGAGATCGCTGGAGTCAGCGAGCAGGCCCTCGCGCAGATGCGGTATCGAGGTACTGGTCCTGTCTACCGCCAGCTCAGCGCTCAAACAATCCGCTACCGAGAGGCAGACGTACAGGCATGGATCGAGGCGTCTGCGCGGACGCAGACTGGCACGCTTCAGGAGGTCTCCTGATGAGTGACTCGTTCGGCACGGTCATGTGTGGCACGAGCCTCGACGGATCCTCTGGTGCTGCGTCCGAGGAGCCGGACCTCGACGGGTTCACCGATTGGCTTGCAGCAGGCAAGCCCGAGGCGGGGGAGTAGCCATGAGCACCCTCGGAATCTTCCGCCACGGTGACGCTGACCTGCGCGCCGGCATCGGCGAGAACGGCGAACCCTGGTTCGCCGCTGCGGACGTCGCCCGTTTCCTCGGACACCGCGACGCGAGCAACATGGTCCGCTCGCTCGACGCCGACGAGAGGGGTACTCATCAGACGAGTACCCCTGGCGGGACCCAAGCGATAACTACGGTCACCGAGTCCGGCTTCTACCAGGCCGTGATGCAGCGACAGACCGGCCGCATGGACGAGCAGCAGGCTGCCGCAATCAAGCAGTTCCAGCGCTGGGTCACGCACGATGTCCTCCCGGCGATCCGCCGCACCGGCACCTACACAGTGCAGCCGACACCCCCGCAGTCGTACGCCGAAGCTCTCCGCGAACTCGCCAGCACCGTCGAGCAGAACGCTGCGCTCGAAGCGAAGGTCGCGGAGGACGCCCCGAAAGTCGGATACGTCGACACCTACGTCGCGTCCGAGGACCTCCGACTCCTTCGGAACGTCGCGAAGTCCATTGGAGCCGCCGAGAGCGCGCTTCGGGATGCGCTCATCGATCACAGGTGGATCTACGCCGAGCACACGGATCGATGGTCTGAGAGCAAGCGGGCGAAGGAAATGACCACCAGGTACTCCGCGTTCGCTGCGAAGAGGGACTACTTCCGTCCGGTCCCGGTCCATGACGCTCCCCGTTTCAAGAGTGAGGTCATGCACACGCTGAAGGTGACCCCGAAGGGAGCCGCCGCCATCGCTCGCGTGGCGCCCTCTTGGGGACTGGTGCCGATGGAACTGGCTGTCGCGTGATGTCCACGCTTGACGGGGATGTGACGAGTCCTTGCCCTGAAACCTGCGCCAGATCATCGGCGTCAAGAAGAAAGCCTCCGACCAGAGCTGCAACTCAGTCGGAGGCGACGATCCCAACCCCTACAAGGAAGTGAAGACCGAAATGAAGCTTACGTCCGCCAAGAGACTAGCAACGGGTCCCGACAACGAGGAACTCGCCAGTTCGGGGACCAGGAGCGTGCTCGTCCCCTGCGACGAGCCCGACTGCGCCTACGTCAACCACGGCCACTGGGCCGACCGCCAAGACCCGCTGTTCATGCACCACTACGTTGCCGTGACCGACCCGAAGTTTCGGGTCGCAGTCGGGCGGCTCTCGTGCTCGAACACGTGGGAGGACTCGGTCGAGGTCTGGGACGAGAACTCGACGCCGGACGAGGTGAGGCGCTTCGCCCGAACCCTGACCATCTGCGGTGACATCACCGACACCCTGAACGCCGAGCGGACGGTGACCGACTGATGAGCGACATCACGAAACCTGTCCGCGGGTTCGTAAATCGTGCGGGCCCCATCGAGGGATTCGAGTTGCCGTGTCTGGTTGCGTACGCCGACGATCGCCCAGACCTCTTCGCGGTAGATGGCGGTCGTGCCGATGGGGAACAGCATCGTTGCCTCCATGTGTGCCATGTACGCCAAGTGGTCGACCGCTCACGGCTAATTTCCGCGCGCCACAGCGGGTTACTCAGGGTCACGGTCTTGAGGGGGTACCTCGTGCTCGCGCCGCGTTCGTTGGGTCGCTGTGCGGCCGGTGTCGCCCTGACGTGACAGGTCGGGGCCGGCGGCTAGGTGCGGTGCTGGTACGTGTCGGCGGGCACGAGGAAGTGTTGGGGGTGACTACGCTCGGCTCATGCAGAGCAGCATCACAGTCAATGGCGTCGAAATGTCGATGCGGGGAAGCCAAGCCTTGATGCTTGGGGCAGTCATCGAGCGCATCGTCGAATCAGGCGATGTACGTCAGCTTCGTGTCAGCGGTACCGATGCGTCCGGTTCGTCCTTCACTACCGCGCACCTGATCACTCCGGCGAGCTCGTACGTCATCCACCTTGTTCACGGCGAGCAGGAGTTCGGCGACACCGAATTCTTTGAACGGCTGAAAGACAACACTGGGGCCCTCGCCGTGGAGTACGGGCTGATGGACGCGCCGAGTTCGGAGGATCCGGGGGATTCGCACGAGTCAACCTCCTAATTTGTCCGGTGCAGACCCGCGCGCTCTAAGGGGCAGGTAGCTTCGTTCGCATGGCTTTCGAATCAACGACGATCCAGCAGATCCACCAGCACATCCTCGAGCTCAGCGCACTCATCACTCAGCAGTCAGACGCGTTCAAACCTCTGCTGCAGCCCCTGTCCGTGAGCGGGACACCAGAGGCCTCGGCGGTGCTGAGCCTGCAGTCCTTCAGCATGGGCCTCGCATCCCACGTTCTCGATCTCGAGAAGGCGCTTATTCAGTGGATGGCCGATGAATCGACGCTGCGCGCGCTTGATGCGAAGGATGGGCAGTGACCCGCTCAGGCTGAGCCGCGGGCAAGCGGCCGGCGATTCGACCGGCCGCTCGCCTTCACGACGCTTTGTTGTCGCGGACATGCTCCGCGGGTGGGTCACCACCACCATGTCGCCGGAGCCAACCGAAGTGGCTCCGACAGCCCCATCACCCCCAAATGAGGGTCGCTCGTTTCCGGTACTGTGTCTCCGGAAAAAGGAGGGGCATCTCAAATGGGGAAGCACAAATATTTCACGCGCCGAGACTTCGCTGCCCGCGTCAAGAAGTTCGGCCAGGCGAGCCCTGAAGAACGAACCGATGCACTCGCGATGTGGCGTGCGCGTGCGACGACAACGGGCGCATGGCTGGCGCCGACGGTCTCCGCCGCAGTCGCCGGCATGACTTCACTGATCGCGATCGGCTTCAGCATCGTGATCGCGACGTCGAACTCAAGCATCGGGTTCTCGCAGTACTGGCTGAAAAAGTCAGACGAGTTCACTGCCGCTGGGCAAACGCAGCGAGGAGAGGTTACGAAGCAGCTTGCCTCAGACATGGTCGACCGTGCGTTCGATTCGGCTTTCAACGCGTTCGCGCTGGTGGGAACCACCCTCATTGCGTTCGTCGTGTTGATGATCGTCATCGTGGCAGTCCAGTCGTGGCAGCAGGGGATTGCAGTGGCCTACCGCGATGCGTTCGAGGACGTCGTGAAAGAGTCGAAGGAGAAGGAGAAGGAGAAGGAGAAGGAGAAGGAGAAGGAGAAGGAGAAGGAG